>CAXTDG010000133.1:0-3780 GCA_964242675.1 uncultured Chitinophagaceae bacterium | reverse complement strand
AATCGAGTTCGGCATGTTGGCGCATAATCATCACCACTTCTTCCAGCGATGTGTTGCCAGCTCGTTCGCCGAGGCCGTTGATGGTACATTCAATCTGGCGGGCCCCGGCAATAACACCGGCAATAGAATTGGCTGTAGCTAATCCTAAATCGTTATGGCAATGGCAGCTTAAAATGGCCTTGTCAATGTTTGGAACATTATTCATGAGCCAGGCGATTTTGGCCCCGTACTCATGTGGCAGGCAATAACCTGTCGTGTCTGGAATATTCACCACAGTAGCACCGGCGGCAATTACTGCTTCGGTTACTTTGGCTAAAAAATC
Organism: uncultured Chitinophagaceae bacterium; assembly: GCA_964242675.1. Taxonomy (GTDB): domain Bacteria; phylum Bacteroidota; class Bacteroidia; order Chitinophagales; family Chitinophagaceae; genus JAZKFT01. The sequence continues at coordinate 3,458 of CAXTDG010000133.1, read as the reverse complement.
ATTATCTGTTCGGCCAGCATCTTCTGCGTAAAATTCTACATCATCTGTATATTTCTTCGCCCATTTTACGGCCTGAATGGCCCGTTGCAAAATGTCTTCCCGAGTGCTTTGAAACTTACCTTTTATATGTGAGTCGGACGTGCCAATACCAGTATGAATACGTGGCTTTTTTGCATAACGAATAGCTTCGCCAGCAGCATCAATATCTTTTTGTACCGAGCGGCTGAGTGCACAAACAGTAGCATTTTTTATCAACTTGCTTATTTCTTGTACCGAATTAAAATCACCGGGGCTACTGGCTGGGAAACCCGCTTCAAGTACATCAACACCCAACGCTTCCAGTTTTTCGGCAAGGGCCAGTTTTTCGCTGGTAATCAATTTACAGCCGGGCACCTGTTCGCCATCCCGAAGCGTGGTATCGAAAATTTGTACCTGATTTGTTGCCATAATTTATTGATTGAAAACGACGGCAGAGGCGCTATTTTTACAAACCGGCTCAGCTGTCGTTTGGTAAGTATCGTGCAAACTACTGATGCAATGTTTACCAAAAGCATCAAAAACAATGCAACTTTACACGCTGCAAGCGCTGTGTAATTTACTGAAAGCGAAGCCAGTAAAGGATTTCAACTGATAAAATCTACAATGACCAACCGCTCCACCGACCAGCTTTTTCAACTGATTAAATCGCTCAAAAAGAGTGAAAAACGCAATTTTAAGCTGTACGTAAAGCGGAATTACACCTCGGAAGCCGACCTGAAAATCATCCACCTGTTTGATGCGCTGGATGCCATGACGGAATACGATGAGACCATTTTACTAAAGAAAAAAACGATTGCCAAGGCGCAACTGAGCAACGTAAAAGCACATTTATATAAGGAACTGCTAGCGAGTATTCGTTTGCTGGAAAGTCATGATAATATTGATATTCAGCTTCACGAACAAATGGATTATGCCCGCATTTTATACAATAAAGGCCTGTATTTACAGAGTCTTAAACTGCTGGATAAAATAAAGGAGCAGGCACGTCAGCATCACCAACAAAGCTTCTTGTTGGAAGTGCTTTTTCTGGAGAAAAAGATTGAAGCGCTACATATTACCCGAAGTATGGAAGACCGGGCCGGTACACTGGCCGATGAGGCTAACAAGGTGACGACCAACCTGCAACAAATCAGCGAACTGAGCAACCTGAGCCTGCAACTGTACGGCTGGTATATTAATAACGGCCATGCCCGCAACCGCAAGGATGAAGAAGCCGTTGAACAATTTTTTGAGCAGAATCTGAGCTTTGATGTGAAGCGGGTAAATGGTTTTTATGCTAAGCTGTACCTGTATCAAAGCTATTGCTGGTATGCATTTATTCGGCAAGACCTGCTGATGTACTACCGCTATACGCAAAAATGGGTCGACCTTTTTCGGAATAACGAAGTGATGATTGGCGTGGAAACGGCGCACTATATAAAGGGCATGCACAACCTGTTAAGTGCCCATTTTGACCTACAAAATTTCCAGAAATTTGGCGAGGAACTGCGGCAGTTTGAAAGCTTTGCGGATTCGGAAAGGTGCGTGCTAAACGACAATAACCGCATACAAGCGTTTGTGTATTTGAGCATTGCCCGAATTAACCAACATTTTCTTGAAGGCACGTTTACTAAAGGTCTGCAACTAGTACCTGAAATTGAAAAGGGCTTGGCCGACTACCGCCTATACCTCGACCGTCACCGGGTGCTGGTGTTTTACTACAAGTTTGCCTCACTGTATTTCGGTAGCGCCCACTACGACACGGCAATTGACTACCTGAATAAAATCATCAACTGGAAGGTGGACCTGCGGAACGACCTGCAGTGCTATGCCCGACTGCTGCATCTGATAGCCCACTACGAATTAGGCAATTTCCAGTTGCTGGAATATCTGATCAAATCGGTGTACCGCTTTATGGCCAAAATGGAAAACCTAAGCCTGGTGGAGGAAGATGTATTTCGGTTTTTGCGCCGCTCCTTTGGCCTTACGGCTGCTAAACTGAAGCCGGAATTCAAAAAATTGATGGAGAAACTAAAACAGCAACAAACGAATCGCTTCGAAACCCGGGCCTTCATGTATCTCGACATCATTAGTTGGCTGGAAAGTAAGATAGAAGGTGTGCCGGTGCAGGATGTGAGAAGAAGGAAGTATTTGGACAATCGAAAACCATCTGTTTTAGCAACAGTGTAGGCCCATTTATTTTGCTCATAGTACTTTGCACCCATGTCACTCAATTTTCATCAAGCGGCCCAGCGTTTGGAAGGTATAGCCCTTAAAACACCTTTACAATTAAATGCCAGTCTCAGCCGTCGTTACAATTGTAATGTTTACTTGAAACGAGAAGATCTGCAACCCGTTCGTAGTTACAAGCTTCGTGGTGCTTACAATATGATGAGCACCTTACCACCTGAGCAACTAGCAAAAGGGGTAGTTTGTGCTTCGGCTGGCAATCATGCACAAGGTTTTGCTTTTAGTTGCAAATTGCTCAATATTAAAGGTGTAGTATTTATGCCTATCATTACTCCAAACCAGAAAGTAACACAAACCAAAATGTTTGGCGGTGATGCTATTGAAGTAAGGCTCTACGGCGACACTTTTGACGATTGTGCCATTGCTGCAAGAGAATACACCAGCGGCCATAGCCTCACTTTTATACCACCTTTTGATGATGAAAAAATTATCGAAGGGCAGGGAACAGTAGGCGTAGAAATTCTGGACGTTTTACCACAGCCCGATTTTATTTTTTTACCTGTTGGTGGTGGCGGCTTATGTGCAGGGGTAGGTACTTATGTAAAATCAGTTTCGCCTCAAACACAAATTATTGGTGCCGAACCGGCCGGAGCACCTTCTATGTACGAGGCGCTGCAAAATGGTTCGCCGATTACATTACCTAGTATTGAGCGTTTTGTAGATGGTGCTGCCGTAAAAAGGGTAGGGGAGCTAACCTTCAACATTTGTAAAGAAGTGCTGGATGATATGCTGTTGGTACCGGAAGGGAAAGTTTGCTCCACCATTTTACAATTGTATAATGAAGACGCTATTGTGGCGGAACCAGCCGGAGCTTTATCAATTGCAGCCTTAGATAATTATGCAGAAAAAATAATTGGCAAAAATGTAGTTTGTATACTAAGTGGCAGTAACAACGATATTGACCGAATGCAGGAGATTAAGGAACGGTCGCTACTGTATGAAGGATTGAAACACTATTTTCTAATTCGCTTTGCACAACGGCCGGGAGCTTTGAAGCAGTTTGTAAATGATGTACTTGGCCCAACAGACGATATTACCCGTTTTGAATACGTACAAAAACATAATAAGGAAACTGTTCCGGCGCTTGTTGGGGTTGAGCTTCGGGCTAAAGAAGATTACAGCCTCTTAATTGCGAATTTACAACAGCATCAGATTAATTATACTGAAGTGAAAGGCGATGAGAATATGTA
>CAXTDG010000132.1:0-9520 GCA_964242675.1 uncultured Chitinophagaceae bacterium | reverse complement strand
GCAAACTTTTGATAGGCTTCCGGATTAGATTCTGCTCTTTTTGTGAAAATTGCTAATGCTTTATTGAAATTTTCTATTGCCTTAGTATAATTTTTTTTTGCCCAGTATAAACTGGCGTAGTTGTTATAGGTATCTGCCAGATGTGTTTCATACGATTGTGGATTTTCTTTGGCTAGCTGCTCTCTTATAGCAAGAGCTTCCTTGAACGATGCTTCTGCTTTATCGTATTCTTCCATGTTTTTATACAGTATTCCCAAATTATCCTGTACTCTTGAAACATCGGCCTTATTAGCAGCAACAGGGCTTTCAGCTGCTATCCGTTTTCTTATTGCTAAAGCCTTCAAAAAAACTGGTTCTGCTTTGGTATGTCTTTTTGTGTCATCATACACAACACCTAACTGGTCTAACAACTTAGCCATATCAGGTTCATACTTCTTTGCATTGCTTTTCACTAATTGCTCATACATTTCAAGTGCTTCCAGCATTAGCGCTTCTGCTTTGGGATATTCTTCTTCGCTCCAGTATAAATGCCCTAAAAAATTTTGTATTTCTACTAAGTCGGCTACATATGCAGCCTGATTTTCCTTTACCAACTTTGTCCGTATTGCTATTGCTTCCATAAAGGCAGCTTCAGCTTTTGCATAGTCGCTATTGTCTTCATAATACACCCCTAATCGGGTAAGTGCTTTTGCTACTTCCGGTTCATATTTGTGCAGGTCGGTTTTTGCCAGCCGCCGATTAATGGCTAATGCTTTTTGACTTTGTAAAATGGCTTGGTCGAACTCATTAATCCACTCAGAGAACAAGGCGTAATCCAGTAGATAATCGCTATTGGTAGTATCCAGTTGTATCAATAATTCGTAACAGGTGGCTACACTGTCAAATTCGTATTTCAGCTTATGCAATTGTGCTTTCAACTGCAAGGCATCTGCATAACCTTTTGCGGTTTCGTTTGCCCTAGCTTCCCGCTGATTAGCCTCTTCTTTTATAGCTGCTATTTTTCCTCGTTCTTCCAATAGCAAATCTATATTCTGTTGCAGGCCTGCTTCTCGCAATAATAATACAGCCGAATCCACAGCCCCATTCTGAAATAGTTTAAAAGCATCCCGTACCAATACCGTTGCATCATCCAGATTAACAGGTGCATACTTACGGGCCAGTTCTTTTACCTGTTGCTCCAGGCCAGCCCCTTCTTGCTCCAGCTTTGCCAAATCTGCTTCCAGCAATTTTATACGGGCTGCGTTTTGGGTAGCGTTCTTTTTCAGTTCGGTTAGCTGGCTATTTTTATTTTTCAATAGAGTTTCCAGCCGCTTCTCCCCTTCCGTTTTACCCACATTGTAAATGCGACGCCGATACTCGTTAATACTGTCGGGGTTGGCCATACTTATTTTTACCGTCTCCTGCTGCCCGGCTATGGCCGAAAGTGCTGTTTGATTTACTACCTGCAGCCCCGGTTTTGTCACCAGAAAGGATACGCTTGATTTTTCAGACTGATTGATAAATACCAATTGAAACTGCCCCTGGTTATTGGTGACCTGCTGGGTGGCTTTGCCAAATTCATCTTCTACCTGTGCGTTGGAAACATATTGCCGCTTGCCAGTTAGCGTTTCGCTATTGTGTATAGAAACAATGCCTTTTACGGTGCTTTGTTGGGCTGTAGAAATATAGCAGGCAAGCACAAGGCAAAGCGGTGCAACCACTTTCATTTTTGTCAGTATCTAAGGGTAATGGTCGGAATAATGGACAGCTTGTAATAGGGTAAGGTGAAGATAACAAAGAGCAGTAAAAATGCAAATACCCCTACTGCTACTTCTGGAACAATTGAGTATCCGGCATTTTAGCATCATAAGTATGTAAAATATTATCACTGTTTCCACTTACTAAAATAAACACGACTGAATGCTAAACCCTCCCTCCGTCATTAATAACCACTGGGTAGCCGAAAACAGTAAACCAGAGTAGGCAACAACCGCCAAATCTTTAAAACATGCCTGATTTTAATTTTCCTTTCAATGCACAGCAGTTAATTGAATTCACAAAAAAACTGGATGATCTAAAAATCATTCCTACCGTAGAGCTGCCACGAATAGCAGAGACGATTAGCAAGATTAACCCAAATGCGTTACCTCCTATTATAAAATTACCCGTTGACATCAGGGAGGGCATTGCCAAAGTTAACCCGGATACGGTAAAGCGCTTTCATGGCGTAAAACTGAACCTGGATTGGTTTCCAGGAGGCATTGTGTTTTCGCCTTGTGCCAACAAGTTTGGCTACCTGACCTTGCCGGCTGTACGGACCTCCAGCAAACTCGATTTTACAGCTGCCAACCAAACCCTACTCAACAAGCTGGGCGATTTTATGGGTGGGGTAGCCGGAAGCCCCGGTGGAGCTGACTCTACCATTCCTGCGGGCTATACTTATTTCGGCCAGTTTGTAGACCACGACATTACGCTGGATGTATCATCAACCATTGATGCAGCTACCGATGCTACCACCATCAATAACATGCGCACCCCTGCGCTGGAACTGGACAACCTATACGGCAATGGGCCGGGGCTAAGTCCGTATCTTTTTGATTTTCCAACCGCTGGCCCGGCCACGGCTATTAAGTTCAAACTAGGCATCAACAACACGGTAGTAGGTACGGGCAAAGGTGGCCCGGCACTAACATTGGGCGGGGCTGATATGAAGCCGCAAAAAACCTTTGATGTACCCCGCATACCCGGTAGCAATACAGCAGTAATTGGCGACCCTCGTAACGATGAAAACCTGATTGTATCGCAGTTTCATCACACCATGCTCAAGTTTCATAATGCTGTTGTTGACCTGCTGGTGGCAGCATCATTTGCAGGCGACATATTTGCTGAAGCCAAAAAGACTGTGATCCATCACTATCAATGGGCGGTGATGAACGACTATCTGAAACGTATTTGTGGTGCTGCTGCCGTAACGAATGCACTAGCTACAGTGGCGGCTCCTATAGGCAGTGCCTTTAGTATGCCGGTTGAATTTTCGGTAGCGGCGTACCGTTTTGGCCACAGCATTATCCGGGATCGGTATTGGGTAAATCACAATTTCATCAATGCTCCGCTATCGCAGATATTTCAATTTATCCGTAATCCACAAATACCGGTTCAGTCCATTTGGATAGTGAACTTCAATGCCTTTTTTGAAACGGGTATTCCGGTACCTGTTTTCAACCGGGCTAAAAAGATAGACAGCATTTTATCGAACGGGCTGGAAAGCATACCTGGTGGTAGTGGCATTGCAGCTAAGCTGGCTATTATGAATTTGCGGAGAGGGCTTGCATTTGGCCTACCTAGTGGTCAGGCAACTGCTACAGCTTTGGGTGTAGCACCAATGACAGCTGCACAACTTACCAGCGGCCTAGTACCTGCAGAGGTAGCAGTGCTAAATGAAAGTGGCGCTTTACTGCTAAATAAAACGCCGCTATGGTATTACATTTTGCGAGAAGCTGCGGTGCTGGGTGCAGGCAATAACCTGGGACCACTAGGTGCTAAAATAGTAGCTGAAACATTTATAAAAATGCTGAAACGAGATGCTGGTTCTTATCTAAATAAAGCAGGTGGTTTTGCTCCTATACTGCCTTCCAGTATAGCGGGAACTTTCACTGTGGCTGACTTGGTGAAGTTTGCCGGGGTAACGAAACCATAAGATTTTTTCAAAGCACTATCTCCTAACTGCCACTAGCGTTTTGCTGGTGGCAGTTTTTTTATTGCTGGAAATGCATCCTCTTCATCTGCCTATTACTATTATTAAAAAGAAAATAGAAGTTGCTTAAGGCAATTCTCAAAGCCCTTTACACCAGCGGCGTAGCCTGTCTGTAGCAAATCGTTGCGATTGTATTTTGTACTACTCCAGCGGAGTAGCTCTTTGTGGCAAGGGGGTTACTCCGCTGGAGTAAAGAAAGAATACTTCTTAGCTACAGACAGGCTACGCCGCTGGCGTAAAAAACAAATAATTCCCATACAGAATGAGCAATGAAAATTCACTAAAAAATTCTTGCTTAACAATAAAAAATTTAGATAGCTCCACACTTATTTAGAAAGATAAAAAACAGGTAGTAATACCGGTCGAGAACTGATAAATTTGAATTCTTAAACCTGGCAACATGAAACATTGGAAATCTATTGTAGCGATATGGCTATTGTTCTTTTTTATAGCGTGTAAAGTAACCTTCATCACCGGCTACGACGAAGTGCTGGACGAAACGGTGAGCAAGGTGAAACGAGACTTCAACCTGCATTTTATAAAACTCAGCCGCACCATACAGGACAGAGACCCCAACAATCAAAAATTTTCCAACTTTCAGGACTATTACGACAACCTGGAAGCTGACCTGATAGTGCTGCGGGACAGAACAAAATCGTTGGGCGGCAAATCGGAAATTGTAAGGAAGCAGGTGACCAACCTGGACAGTGCCTTCCATGTTTTTATTGGGCTGCACAAAGCCGGGTTGCCCGACCGTACCAATGATGACCGGCACGATATACGAGACAATATTAATTCGGCCATAGATGCCGTAACCATATTGCAGGAATCGCTTAAATCAACCGGTAAAACCCCTAATTAAAACCCTTTAAAACAGACAACCCATGGCAATTGAAATAGATTTTAAGAAAATCGCTGCCGACAGCATTACACTAGCCAAAACAGAAGTAGGCAATGCCTGGAAAAAATTAAAACCTTATGCCGAACATGAGTTCACCCAGTTTGCAGAAAACACCGTATTTCTGGCAAAACTGCGGATTGAAGGCACCATTGACGATGATGAACTGAGAACCCGGCTGAGCATACAAAAATTAGCCCTTACCAATGTACTACTCGCTATTAAAGGCATTGGCCTTGTAACTGCACAAAGTGTAGTAAATGGCGTGATAGATATTGTATCCGGTGCGGTAAAAAATGCGTTGCAATTGATATTGCCGATACCGATATAAAGTAAAGCAGATTACGATCTCAATTATAGTTACCTGAACTTTGATGACTGCTTACAAAAGCACAATTTCGCAATCTTAGTTGATGCAGAAGAAGAACAGGTAAAGATTTTATTGGTCAGGTTTTATTTCGGTAAAAAAAGAGTAGTGCTATCTCCGCTATTTCAATAGTGGGGAGCTCATTGAGCCACTATACTATTCTATTTAAGTATTTTACTCAATCAGTGAATATTTCAGGATACGCTATTAGTATTTTACTAAGAAAAAATGCGTCCTAAATTATTTTTCCTTTGCATATGCCTTACAGCTTACGGAATTCTTTTTTCGCAGCCAACGCCTGTAAAAATGAAGGCTTCCAAACAGGTTGAAAACACGAAGCAAAAAGCTGTAAGTACGGTAAATATCTCTCAACCTGGGCCAGCCGTAATAACGACCAATCCTAAGCGAATGCTGGATGTAGTAGTAGATGGTCAGCTTGATGCTGCAGAGTGGCGGTTTGCCGGGCAGTATAATTTTGATATAGGCACCTGTTACTACCGACTATTTCGGGACACACTTTTTATGGCCTTTGATATAGCGGTAGATACTTACGACGATATTGATAAAGATTACCTGGAAATAGCGCTGGATGTTAATGGCTCCGGTTTTCTGGACGGCCAGCAGGTAATTGACCTGCAAAATCTTACCTACCATTCCAATATTATTAAATTAAAAATGCCGGGTAGCGAAGTAGTACTGACACCTATTACAGGGGCGGTGGTGGCAGGCTATTACGGGCCGTCGGCTTTCATTACCAATTATTCGCACCGCAGTTGGGAGGTGGCTATCCCTGCACAGCAACTCAAAGGCTTAAGCAATCCGGGTTTTGCTTTTTACGTTGGGTCTGGCATTCCGCAGTTTAGGAAAGTAGTAGGTGGCGAAACAGGTAAACAGTACAGCTTAAGTCTGCAATTAACCGGAGATGCAGTTGCCATTACTAACCGGGAAGTGCCAAAGCAGGTGACTAGTGGAGGCAATGAAGTAGTGAGTATAAAACTGTTGGATGGCGATAAAGTAGAAACAACTTATGCAGACGGCACTAGAAAAATAGATAATAATGGAGGATATGTAATCATCTATCCCGATGGTAAAACATCACTAGTAGAAATGATACAAACACCCTTTTTGGTACCACCTACGCTACCAGATAATAAGGACATCAATCAATTTTTACTCAACACGAATGAGCGTTTGTCCAATGTGATTGCTGGACTATTGCGAAACGACCCACAAAGCCTGACACTGCTGAATAATGGTGATGCGTTATTAAATATCTATCAGTTAATCAATCGGAGATTAAAATTTTTGAACTCTATACACCCATAAAATAATGACTTATGCCTCGTTTATTACTGTGTGTGTGTTTTTGTGCTGGGCAGCTTTGGGTAGCACCGGTTTGGCTCAGTCAAAAAAAGGGACTCCGAATGATTCGGCAAGCAATACCAATAGTGCATTTCGTATTGTAGACCCGCAAGAGGCAGTGAATAAATTCATTGAATCGGAAGGCATGGATTCTTCTATTGTAAATATTAATTCCTCCACAGCAGACCCTCGTTTGGATTCGGTAAAACTAACCGCCTGGAAGAGTTATTACGCTTATATGAACACAGGGTACAAACACCGGGCAAGGGTATTTTTATGGCAGCTTATTTCATCCTGCATTATTTTTTGTGTCGTTATTCTTCTGGTACTGTGCGGAGTATATTTTGCCTGGCTACAATTTAAGCTGGCACTCAAGCAGATACAGGCTAGACAAAAAAACGCTACAAATATTCTGGCTACAGAAATGTCCGCCTCTCCAAAAGAAATAAAAGTAAGTTCACCGGTGCTAGGGGTTATTATTCTTCTTATTTCTCTACTCTTTTTCTATTTATATCTGGTGCATGTGTACCCTATTAATGAAACGTTTTAATAACTTAATAAATGAACTTTGCTATTAGTAGAAGCAATCGTCATCAGAAATGCTAGCACAAATGAATTTCTAATAAAATCTGTCAGAAGCAGATAGAAAAAGCGATTGCTGATAGATGAATTCCTTATCAACAATCGCTAGTATTCATTAGTATCTTGTAGATGTAATATAACCAGCTATTCCACTTCAACAATCGCTAGTATTCATTAGGTACAAAGTCAGATTAGTCTAAGTAATCCATGTCCTCTTGTGTTAAGCTGATCTCTGCTGCTTTCAAGTTTTCTTCAAAATGCTGTAAAGATGAGGTGCCCGGTATAGGCAATATCCACGGCGAACGGTGCAGCAGCCAGGCAATATTAATCTGTGCTTCTGTGGCGCCATACTTCTTCGCAATCTCTGCTATACGGGTGTCCTTTTTTTCTGAGGCAGTTTGCAAAGAGAAGAAAGGAATAAGTGGTATCTTATTCTGCTCACAGATGTGCAGAATATCCTGTGCCCCACGGGTTTCGCCATGCGGTGCTTTGATAGTAGTACGCTGGGCATGGCCGAACATGTTTTCTACCGTGGCAATGGGGCCCATACGCATCGCTTTTTCCAGTTCATCGGCATTTACATTGCTTACGCCCACATGCAATATTTTTCCTTCTTGCTGCATGGTAAACATGGCTTCCATGGCGGCTTCCAGTTCCCTGCCCTGCATCACCCTAAAATGCACCAGCATTATTTGGTCCAGCTTTAGCGTACGCAGGTTGTTTTCAATACTGGTACGCAGGTTCTCCGGTTTATTAAAAGGGATCCAGCTTTTATCGGGCTTGCGGGCACCTCCTACTTTGGTGCAAATCACCAGGTCTTTGTTGTATGGGTACAGGGCTTCGGCTATCAGGCGGTTGGTTACATCCTCGCCGTAGTAATCAGCAGTATCTAAAAAGTTGATGCCTCGTTGTGCGGTTTGCCGCAGTATTTCCAGGGCCTCATCCCGGCGAGGCGGTTCGCCATAAATGCCTTCTCCGGTAAGCCGCATGGTGCCATAGCCCAGGCGGTTGAGGGTTAATGGATGTGGACTATTACCAGCGATGGTAATGGTTTTAGCTGTGCTCATTGGCTTGTTTTTTAAGAAGTAATGTATTGAGGATAAGAACAGCTATTGAAGGAAATTGTTTCTGCGGATAGCAGTACATGTCAAGAGCATTTATACCGCATAAATAGGTATTTAAACGGAATGTAGTGAGCGGAAGCACTATTCCTTATTCTACCTGTACAGGCAACTTTTGGTACTGAAACAGGGAAGCCGAAAACGGTATCAAAGAGTAGGCAACTAAAAAAATGGAATATGACAGAAAAAGAAATTGTTGCAAAAGCATGTGATATTTCGCTGGAGAAAAGCGCCGCAACAGCCACTCTGGCTGAAAATAATTTTTGCAGTGTGTGGCCTGCTGCCAAACAGGGCCTTACGCTGTTGCAAGGCATCGTAAAAAATCCAATTGCCAAAGCGGATATTGGAATTGTAATTGCCGCCGGTGATGCAGTTGCTTCACAATATGTAAGTAGCAAACCAAAAGAGGTGCACTGTTAGCACCTCTTTTAGTTATATAAAAACAAGGTATCAGGAATACACACCGTAAGATTGAACTAATTTTACTGACTTACATATTTCCTACCAAGCCATTCATGTAATGTAGCTCTGCTATATTTGGTTTTTCAGCCATTCCTTTACTGCACTAATTATGAGGTCAATTTTCTACTTTATTACAGCAGCCTTTGTGGCTGCTTTTCTTTTTGGCACCACTACCCTGGCCCAGCAACCAGCTGCCTACAAACAAAAAACTTCTGCCTTATTGTTTATGGAAAACAAAGGGCAGTTAGCAGATACAAAAGGCAATAGCCAACCAGATATTCTTTTTACCGCTACCAGCGGTGGGGCCAAAGTGTACTTAACCGGCAGCAGCATCCATTACCAGTTTTCTAAAATAGTATTTCCAGAGGGCTACGATCCCTCTTCCAAAACACCATCAACCAACCCTGAGCAGGCTGCAAGGTTATTGAAAGAAACAAAGGTGAGTACGCACCGCTTTTCCGTAGCACTACAGGGAGCTAATGCAAGCCCATCGGTAGCTAAAGAAGGGCTAGGCGATTACACTGAAAATTACTACCTGCCGCAGTGCCCCAATGGTATTACCGGCGTGCATGGGTACGAAAAAATTATATTCAAAGAAGTGTATCCTGATATAGACTGGGTGGTGTATAGCAAAAGTACTTTTATGGAGTACGATTTCCTGGTACACCCCGGCGGCAACCCTGCCGATATTCGCCTCAAAGTAGAAGATGCTGATGCAGTAAGCATCACGCCAGCAGGCGAATTGCTGCTGCAAACAAGCCTGGGCGAAGTGCGGGAAAAAGCACCGGTAAGTTATGCAGGCGGCCGCACTATTTCTTCCCATCTTATACAAAATAACGATGGCTCTATTGGCTTTACCGTGCAGCCACAACCTGGTAAGGAATTGCGGATTGATCCCTCCATTACCTGGGGTACTTACTACGGCGGCAGCGATAGTGAGTTTGGTACTGGCTGCGTTACAGATGCTACCGGACATGTGTACTTGTCGGATTCTA
>CAXTDG010000131.1:0-9631 GCA_964242675.1 uncultured Chitinophagaceae bacterium | reverse complement strand
GTTATGGGTAAAGCACCGGGGTCAAATTCATCAGCACCCATGTCAGGCATTGTAGCATTTCGTAGTTGATTGTCAAAGTCATTGGTAATGGCAGTAAGCGGTGTAGCCTTCCCATTTACAACCGTATCTACATTACTGGTAAGGTGCAGATCTCCGATGGAAGCATTTGCATAAATAAGATTGGTGCCCGATAAACTATTAGCATCCCCAGCCGAAGCAGTCTGCCATCCTGCAAATGTTTTATCACCCGACCAGTAACCAACAGTAGCTGCATTTGCCTGAATAAAATTATAATTGGCAGTCCAGCCACCTGCGCTACTCGTCACATTATACCCATTGGCTATGGCGTAGTGCTTACCGCCTCCATTGCCGCTGCGGCTATTGGTAAAAATATTATTATTTATATCTATCGTTGGTGTAGCAAAAGCGGTGGCTGTAAAATCGCCCCGTAAGTAACAAAAAGAAGGTTGTGCACCAGAAACCAGTGAGCCTTCAATATTGACGGTGTTGTAATATACCCTAGTGGTAAGGCCGTTAGCAGAGGCAGCTGCATTCCAAATGCCGATAATAGCAGTGTTGCTAATTTGGGCAAAGCCAAAAGAAATCATGTTGTTGGCGATAAGAATATTGGGGTTAGTAGTCGCTGCATCCCGGCAATACACGCCAGCTATGATGGGCGGGGTAGTAGTGCTGGCAGCATTACTAGTATTGGTAAATCCGTAGATTTTATTGCGGGTAATGGAAGCGCCATTTACAGCACTTCCCAGGTAAATGCCCATCACCACAGGGCCACCTGTAGCAGGAGTATTGGTAACGTTAAGGCCAGAAATGGTATTTTGATCTATTTGCACAGCACCGCTGGCTGTTACCAATATGCCTGCTCCTTCCGGTGTTAAAGCAGAAGTGGCGGTACCATACGCTGTAATGTTGCTAATGCTATTACCCGTAATTATTGCTGTACCTTGCTGGCATTCAATAGCCCTGAAAAGTGCCAGTGCATTACTGCTATTATGTGTCAGGTTTCGGATGGTATTGCCAGAAATAGTGATAGTACCCGAATTGCTATTCAGCACACCACGGATAATGCCATTGCCAGTTGTGGTACCAGGTACTCCTACCCGCATACTATTGTCGGAGGTAGTGCCAACAGTATTATTTGTAATAGCAACAGTGCCGGAAGCCCCTTGTGTCTGAATGCCCAATAAGTTGCCGGATAGCACACCGGAAGGCAACACATCAATAGCACCAATTGAGTTGTTGGAAATAGTTACACTACCGAGACTGGCCGAAGTAATACCCACCGTTAAAGTACCGGCAACAGTTGGGTTGATGACGATAGCACCTGTACCCGTGGTGCTGCCAATGGTATTGCCTGTGGTAGTACCCACATTTACATTGCCAGCGGCAATGTTGATACCACTCCAAATACCACTTGCGGAACTGGCCGTACTGCTGGTAGCAAAAGAAAAAGCAGTGATTGTATTATTTTGAACGTTGCTGGCAGTGGCTGTTCCTACTGCTAAATCAATAGCTAAAAAACGGGTAATGACTGCCCCGCCTAATATGTAGGTACCAGTACCAGTGGCCGTGGCGTAGCCAATAATGTTGTTGGTAATGGAATAATTGTTCCCAGACGTGATTTGTATAACCCGATGCGGCAGACCAGTTGTAAACACTCTGGCTACTGTTTGAAAAAAGCGGTTGCCAGAAATCGTCCAGTCGGTACTGCCAGCCGCTACCAGCACTCCTGCAGTTGATAGATCGGCATTGAAGAAATTAGAGATGTTGTTGCTTGATATGGTGTTATTGTTATTCTCCTGGCCTGCTACTGCTAGCCCACCACTATACACAGCATTCACCGGAAAGCCACTAGCAGCATCAGCTATGTTACAATTTGCAATCAGGTTGTTATCATTGCCGGTAGTGGTACCTGCCCCAAAGAAAACGGTGCCGCTTGTAGTGGATGTACTTGCTCCGAGGATAGTTGTATTTCGGATCGTATCCGCTGTGGCATCATTAATAAACTGAATAGTGCTGGCACTGGTTCCGGTGTTGGCATTAGAGAACGTCAAAGCGGCATCTCCATTATTCAATCCATTGATAGTAACGTTGTCTGCGCCGTTTAAATTAATGAGCGGCCCACTGATATTTCCGCTAACCACAACCGGTGCGGCCGGCCTGATAATTACAGCGGTGTAAGAAGCCGTACCGCTTCCGCTGGCATTGATAACTGCCGTATTCGTTTCAGTAGTATTTCCGGTAATAGTGATTGTAATAATTCCCCTGTGCATACCTAAGTTGATAGCATCAAACGTAGCCTGAAGCGTAGTATAAGCCGTTGGGCCAATGGTGCCGATTGTAGCAGTTACAGATACTTGGGCAAAATCACAGTAATAACAAACTAAAAAACACAGAAGCAGGTAAAACTTTCTCATGAGGCGGGTTTAGGATGGCCTACAAAATAAGGAAAATGGCCGCTTTTTGTAGCTGCTATGGTTAAATCATTAAAGACAAAGGAAATGATGGAAACCAACAAGCTAAACGAAGGCACAGAACTGCTGCTGAAAATCATCTCACCATAATCAAAACAAAAAGCGTTTCAAAGTGAAACGCTTGCAACCAATTAATTGGTGTAAATTATTGGAAGTGCCACTATACTCCTTTTACACTATCTAAATCTTTATCCTCTTTTCGTACATCCGTTTTAGAGTATTTCCCACTAGCAGTATTGTCTGCTGTGCTAATGCTATCACCAGAATTAGCCGGATCGTCGGACAGTTTTTTGTACGTATCGCTGGGCTGGTCTTTTTTATCATCCACAATTTGTTCGTGGCTGATTTTGCTTTTTTCGTTTGTCATGGCTGTATCGTTTTAGGCTTTAGAAGTACAATGATGGTGCCATGGCCTACGGTTTCCTAATCGTTCTTTAATCTGCAGAAACAAACGTGAATTGCATTAAACCGGGCTTTACATTGCGTTTGCATTCATTTTCTTTGCAAGCTCAATTCACTGCTACTATGCGTCCTTTTCTCCTAGTTCTTATTTTCTTTTATAACGTTCCTCTTTTTTCCCAAATAAAAAGCGGCCCCATGCTAGGCCATACAGATTTTAGGACGGCCACGCTGTGGGTAGAATTTCAGAAAGCTACAGATAATGCTGCTGCACACTGTTGGGTAAAAGGCAGCAACCCTAAAAAAATGATTACCGCTGTGCCTGTAAAGAAAGAGGAAGCAACTCCTTTTACGTTTACAAAAACCTACCTTTTTACAGGCTTGGAACCTGCCACTACTTACGAGTACGAATTGGAAACAGGCTCCAAAGCACCTGCAAAGCCTGAAAAACTGCTTGGCCAGTTTACCACCGAAGAATTGTGGCAATGGCGTACCGATCCACCAACGTTTAGTTTCCTCACCGGTAGTTGTGCGTACTTCAACCAGCCGCAGTATGACCGGCCCGGCAAGCCTTACGGAAATGACAGCGCTATTTTTCAGGTTATGGGCAAAGTACCGGCTGCTTTTATGCTGTGGCTGGGCGATAACTGGTACACCCGGGAAGTGGATTATTACAATGACTGGGGACTGTATTACCGGGCCAGCCTTACCCGCAACCTGCCCATTCTAAAAGATTTTTGGAAAGCCATACCGCAGTATGCTATTTGGGACGACCACGACTATGGCTGGAATGATGCTGACAAAAGCTACCCGCTAAAACAAACCAGCCGCAAGGTGTTTATGGATTACTGGACCAACCCCAGCTATGGCGAAGATGGTGAAGGTGTTTACACGAAAATTACTAAGAATGACCTGGACATTTTTATGCTGGACAACCGTTGGTGGCGTAGTGCCGATGCTATGCCCGATAGCGTAGACGGGAAACCCAATACTGACAAACGCATGTGGGGCAAAAAGCAACTGGAATGGTTGAAAAATGCGCTGCTCATTAGCAATGGAAATACCAATATTAGCTTTCGAATAATAGCAACGGGCAGCCAGGTGCTCAACCCGCTTAGCCCTTACGACTGTGCGGCTCATTACCCGGTAGAACTAACTGAGTTGGAAAATTTTTTACTGGAAAATAAAATTAAAGACGTGGTTTTTCTAGATGGTGATCGGCACCATAGCGAAATTATTAAAGTGCAAAAAGAGGGCATGTATCCGCTGTACGATATTACGGCATCGGCACTTACCAGCGGTGTCAGCAAATTTGCCGGACCTGAAAAAGATAGCCCCTATCGGTTGCTAGGAATTGATGACACACAAAATTTTACCAAAATGACGGTAAGTGGCAAAAAGAATGACCGAACCTTACAGGTTGAATATTTCGATCCCAAAGGTGCTAAACTGGCCAACTGGCAGGTAACACAAAAGGAACTGACCTTTAAACAGTAAGTAGCTAAATACCTGCTTATCAACCGTAAGAATTTCGACTTTTAACTATCGCCTTTGAACTTGTAAACGGGCAAACCGTTGAAACAAGTGAATTTCTCCTTGCCTATGACCATTCATGTAACGTACAACAAACCGAAAGTAATTCAGGCACTACGCTACCATTTCATCAGCCGGCCCGAAGTGCGGATACTTTTAATATTGGTAAATGTATTTGCTGTTACCAGTGTCATCCTTTTCTACACAAAAAAAATTCAACCATTTGCATTCCTTATTGGGTCGCTGCTGTGGTTTGTGCTGATGGTTACATTTTGGTTTTTTTTGCCACGCATTGTGTATCGCAAAAGCAGCACCTTTAAGGAAGAAATCGACATGACCTTTTACCCGCAAAGCATTGACCTGAGTACCAGTCGGGGCCATGCTTCCTGGAACTACAGTAAGTTTCAATATTTCATAGAAACACCCTATTTCTTTCACCTGTATATCAATGAACGAGCTTTCTTCCTGATACCAAAAGAATGCTGCATTGGCGAAACAGATGTAAGCGAAATGAGGGCTTTGCTGAAGGAAAGAATTGGGACGAAGAAATGAATTGCACTGCCTCGAAAAAGCTATTGTTTTACACTAAAATATTTTATCAGTGCTACCAGCGATACTGCTGTCCATACCCCTTCCAGAATAATGAACGGTACAAAATGAATAACTATGCTGGATGCACAAGACAGTCCGGCACCAATGGTATTGAGTAAAATATAAGGCAAGCTTTCCTGGCTCCACTTTTTCAATAGGTTCATCAAGAAAGCAATGAGCAATAACGTGACGCCAATAGAGCCGAGGATTTCGCCGGGGGTTAGGTGCATGAAAAAGGGAATCAAGTATTTATATCAATACCGAGTTGAAAAGATAGTGCCTCAATGATTTCAGTTTGCTTTACTGGATCAGTTATTTCTCCGTAAAGATTAGCTAATCTGCGTTTGTCTAATGTTCTGATTTGATGGCATAAAACAATAGATTCATTTTGCAAACCATAATTGTTAGCCGCAATCAGCGCCTCATTTGGATAAATATTTCTGCCTGGTTTACGGCTGGTAATAGGAAGTACATTTACAATATTGAGTAAGTTGTTGATTGCATCTTCACTAATAACAAGCACTGGTCTTGTTTTACCTTGCTCTGAACCAATCACCGGATCAAGATTAGCTCTATAAATGCTCCATCTTTTTACTGTCATACATTTTCCTGATCCACGGTTTTGAAATCATTTTCAACTTCCTGTAAATCGGCTAAAAAGAGAGGGTCATTAGCTGCTTGCTTTATTTGTAGCAATCTTTGGCTACGATCTTGAGCTGTATGATTTTTCATTTTTTTACCTTCTTCTGAACTAAGTGTCCCAAAAAAATCAGAAGGCTTTTTTGCAGGTAAAATAGAAACAGTAGTTTGTTTTACTTCATCTTCTACATAAAAAAGTACGTGCACTTCTTTGCCTACATAATCTGCAGGTAATGACACTTGCATGTCAAAGTTTTCTTTATTGGGGCGAACGATTGTTTGGAACATAAAGTAATCAATTATTTATTGACAAAATTCTCTTATTGAATCTTCCAATTTAGTAGTAAAATCTGTATGCAGTAAGAACGCTAAATGTCCATCTATCATCTCCGCTTTAATTACCTCCCCATTTGCTGTATTGTTATAAATAGATTGTAGTGTGGTTAACAATTCTCCATTTGAAAAAACCTCAACACTTGAGCATACTATTTCTGCTGAAAAGTCTAATTTGTCAGGAAATTCCAAGATTTCAACCTTGCTTCCGATTGAAGTAGTTCCATACAGCTGAAAAGTTCCATTGTAATTATGCATATATAAGCAGTCTCCCTGATTGGTTACTTTTATAATCGTACTAGGCTTTACCCACCAGCTTTCTTCAGCTATATCGACCTTCCAGGTAACGTAACAAACCTTCTCAATTCTTTTAAAAATTCTTTCGGCGTAAATAACATCTACTGGTATTGCCCAGCCTTGCTTAAAATTGTCTGGACTAACTATATCTTGTGCAACAAAATGCATGTTAGTCATCAATACTAAGTCAATGGTAGATCGAACACTAATTGTATTATTTTGAATATTTTGTAGGTAAGGTAAAGAATTTGTAAAATAATTTGTCCATTCTTCTGCCCCAGTACCAGATGAAAAAATGGGGCCTATATGCTGAACTTCAAAACTGCTCCATAAACCAAATCTCCAAATTCCAATATTATAAGGTGGATCATCTGATCTGATTAATATAAAAATTGCAGAAGCTTCGCTATAATCAACATTTAATTTCAATTCATCTAATAGAAGTAATAAATTCTTTTCATTTACTTCTCTATGTAGAAAGAAATCTGTAGTGTATGAAACTATGTCTTTTATAACTTGAACTTTTCCCGTACACCCTAATGCTAGTTTATCCTTTATTATATGTGTTTTCTTTTGAAAAGAAACAGGCCTGTTAACATCCTCAGTAAAGTCAACTGGTACTTTATTAATTGTGGGAATTATTAACTGTTTTTCTTCATCACTAGTTATAGTTAAATCTCCGACTATTATAGTCATTCCAAAGTTATAAATAAAAGAAACTAAACTCATATGATGTAATATTATCTTACTCCATCTCCATTTTCAAAAATCTCGCTGTATGGCTCTTCTTATTTTTAATCATTTGCTCAGGCGTGCCTTCAAATAAAATAGTGCCGCCGCCATCGCCGCCTTCTAGGCCCACATCAATTACATGGTCGGCCATTTTAATAACGTCGAGGTTGTGTTCGATGATGAGAACGGTATTGCCACGGTCGGCCAGTTTTGTTACTACTTCCAGCAGGTGCTGAATATCCTGAAAGTGCAGGCCGGTAGTAGGTTCATCTAAAATGTAAAAGGTTTTGCCGGTATCTTTTTTACCTAATTCCGTACTGAGCTTTACCCGCTGGGCTTCGCCACCACTAAGGGTTACAGCACTTTGGCCAAGGGTTATGTAGCCTAGGCCAACATCTTGCAATACTTTTATTTTACGATATAACCATGGCACTGGCTGGAAGAATTCCACCGCATCATCCACCGTCATATCCAGCACATCAGAAATGCTTTTTCCCTTGTAGCGAATCTCCAATGTTTCCCGGCTGTAGCGTTTGCCCCGGCACTTTTCGCATTTCACATACACATCAGGCAAAAAGTTCATTTCTATCACCCGCATACCGCCGCCCTGGCATACTTCGCAGCGGCCGCTTTTTACATTAAACGAAAAACGGCCTGGTTGGTAACCCCGGATTTTTGCTTCCGGCACCATGCTAAATAGCTGGCGTATTTCGGTAAAGAAACCGCAATACGTAGCGGGGTTGCTACGAGGTGTACGACCTATCGGGCTTTGATCTATTTCAATTACTTTATCAATGTGTTCCAGCCCGGTAATGCTTTTGTACGGCATGGGCTGCATCTTGCTATCGTAGCAATGTTTGCTTAGGATTGGGTACAGCGTTTCATTGATAAGGGTGCTTTTACCACTGCCACTTACCCCACTCACCACAATCATTTTACCCAGCGGAATTTCGACGCTTACATTCTTCAGATTATTGCCGGTACAGCCTTTCAATTCCAGCATTTTGCCATTGCCTTTGCGGCGTTCGGCAGGCACGGCAATTTTCTTTTCGCCATTCAGGTATTGCGCTGTTTCGCTATGCGTAGCCAACACTTCGGCAGGCGTGCCTTTGCTCACTACCGTACCGCCATTTTTACCCGCTTTCGGGCCAATATCAATGAGGTAATCGGAAGCCAGCATAATGTCTTTATCATGCTCTACTACCAACACACTATTACCAATGTCCCGAAGGTTTTGCATGGCGGTAATGAGGCGGTGATTATCCCGTTGGTGTAGGCCAATACTTGGTTCATCCAAGATGTAAGTAATACCCTGCAATTGCGAACCAATTTGCGTAGCTAACCGAATACGCTGGCTTTCGCCACCGCTCAACGTTTTACTAGGGCGGTTCAGGGTAAGATAAGTCAAGCCAACGTCCAACAAAAATTGAAGACGTTCTTTGATTTCCTTTAGCACTTCTTTACCAATGGCAACTTGTTTGTTGCTCAGTTTATCATCAACACCCTGCATCCAATCCATCAGTTTGTCGAGGTTCAGGTTGCTGAGTTCAGAGATATTTTTCTCGCCTATTTTAAACCAAAGGCTTTCTTTTTTCAGTCGGGTCCCTTTGCAGGTAGGGCAGCTTTGC
Source organism: uncultured Chitinophagaceae bacterium (assembly GCA_964242675.1). GTDB lineage: Bacteria > Bacteroidota > Bacteroidia > Chitinophagales > Chitinophagaceae > JAZKFT01. The sequence goes on along the minus strand of CAXTDG010000131.1, from coordinate 987 downwards.
AGCGTCATAAATCCTTCGGCCCAGTCCCGGATAGCATCGCTGCTGCTGGTGCTAAACCAACGGCGAATCATAGGAATAACACCTTCAAACACGCCACCATATTCACCAGTACCGGTTTCCAGGGTTTCATCCGTCATGTCCATTTCCGCTTCTGCACCTGCTTCTTCCTTACCGTATAGCACCAGGTTTAGCGCTGTTAGCGGCAAATCTTTCACCGGTTTGGTCAGGCTGAATTTGTGCTTCTTACTTAACTGTTCTACCTGTTTAAAAATCCAGGCTTCCCGTTTTTCGCCCAGGGGTGCTACGCCACCTTCATTGATGCTTATGCTATCATCCGGCACAATGGTTTCCATGCTAATGCGGTACACCGAACCCATGCCTTTGCAGGTAGGGCAGGCACCGTATGGACTGTTGAAGGAAAATGAATTGGGCGAAGGTTCGTCGTAACTAAGGCCCGTGTCTTCGCACATTAAAGCTTTAGAATAAGTGGCCGAAACAGAACCTTCGGCACTTTCTGTGTTCACTGTTTCCCCGGCAGACAACTTTCTTAGTGATTGCTTTTTATCTGCTGATTTTGTAGCTGTTTTTTTAGCTTTTGTAGGAGCCGCTTCTTCTACTGCAGCTTCAGGCCGTGGACTGGTCACAATGCTCATCTGGTCCTTCCCTAGCTTCAATGCCTGCTGCACACTTTGGCTTAGGCGAATCCGCATTTCATCGTTCACCGGCATGCGGTCAACCACTAATTCTATATCATGAATCTTATAGCGGTCAAGCTGCATTTTGGGTACCAGATCTTGTATTTCGCCATCAACCCGAACTTTTAAATAGCCTTTCTTCCGCAGGTCTTCAAATAGCTCCCGGTAGTGGCCTTTGCGACCTTTAATGATAGGCGATAAAACTGAAACCCGTTCGCCACCAAAGCGTTCGAAGATATTATTCAAAATTTCATCTTCGCTCCACTTCACCATTTTTTTACCGGTATTGTAG
>CAXTDG010000130.1:0-9640 GCA_964242675.1 uncultured Chitinophagaceae bacterium | reverse complement strand
AATAAAGACAAAAAGATTTTTTTCTTAAGAGACACTGCCAATGCAGCTAACATAGAAATGAATTGGGACGACTTAAAGAAGAATCTACAGAAGGTTGATAAGGCAACTGATGCTTTTACCTGCTGGCATGTAGGGACAGCATTACCAGATAAAATATAAGTAACAGCATAGTAAAAAGAATCAGTTATGGCACATGCCAGAGCAGCAACCTGGGATAGAAACGTTCAGATTTTTGATCAGGGAATATTGGGTAACCCGCCTACCTATCTGGCCAAAAAGCAAATGTATTTTTACAACAATAAAAATCGTGAAGATTTTAAAAACATTATAGACGAAATAGTAAATCATGCTGACACACTGCCTGATAAAAAAATAGTGAACTTATATATTTTTTGCCACGGTTCTTACTCAAGAAGCACCACCTGGAAAGTAGAAAATTCTTCAAAATCTATTTCAGAAAAAACATGGGACAGTTGCGGTGCTATGGAAGGTGGACAGGCGTTGAGATTTGGCACATTTCAATTAGGTATGCTGGAAGTACCACTACTGCTTTATAAACTATACAATAAGGTTGGGAAAATAATATTTTATGGATGTGGTGTAGCAGGCCGGGCAACGCCAGAAATGGAAACACAAGCAATTGATTCTGAAACAGAAAATATGTCTCGGGCATGTAAGACCGGTGATAATATACGATTGATAAAGCCTGCAGCAGAAAAAGAGTTTTGCAAGTTGATTTGTAGAACCACTAACGCAACCGTATTTGCAGCCGATGTTGAACAATTATATCAGCACACTCAATTCATAGATAATAAAAAAAACAGAAAGCGGTGGAATGACGATGAGTATTACCAATGCTTTTTTGGTGAATGGGAAGGGCAATTATTTGAATTTCAACCGCCAAGTGGAGCGTATAAACCCGTTAGCAAAGTTGGAAACGATTACTTTTAAAATAGCTTAGCCCCACTGCACAAGTAATCCGCTGAAAATGCAGTAGATCATTAAAATCTTTCAATCATTACCATGACTCCCACTTCAAAACTCCTTAATAGCTACACAGATTACTGGCTCAGCGGATGCTTTACTACAGAGTACTTCTTGCGGGGCAGATCCCTAACAGAAATCTTTGTGGAATTGGGTCTGCCTTACGAGAGGTTGAAAGATGGAGCCAGCATCGTATGGGCTATTCGACCGCCTGCTTTCAACAATTTTCATTTAGCAGGATGGGCTAAGTTTCCGATTGATCTTTTTTCAACGACTGATACGGCAGGTAAATTAAACTACAGTGAAGCCAAGTACAAAGAATTTTTTGGAGTTGGAAATGCTGAAGTAAAGATGAGTAAAGGTGGCTGGAAATGGAACCTGAAAGGCGAAAAACTGGTGAAGGTGCTACCTGCTATTAGAACCGGAATTGAACCTTATCCAATGGGCGGGCAGGCGGGTCAAATTATAGTTATCAATCCTATTGCCTGCCAGGTTGCATGCACTTTACAACCCCACGAGGTATTCAGAGGCGTATTCAATTAGCATAACCTGTAAATTAGCCATATCAAAACGGTAACCACAAGACCATGACACTGACTACCTATCCTTTTTCACCCGCTGCCCAGCAAGCCTTGCACATAGCGGCCCAATTGGCTAAAGAAAATATGCACGGCACATACGGTGCTGCTCATTTACTGAAAGCGCTGCTACACAAAGATTTACCGCTGCTCAAGTTTCTGGAAGCAAAAGGGGCCGATGTATATTACTTGGAAGAATGGGCCGAAATACGGATGGAGCAATATCCACGTAGTGGCAAAACAGTAGGCGAACCCGTTCCCGACGATGCCTGCGAAGCCCTTTTTTCTGAAGCTGATCATTTTAAACTGAAACTACACTACGCCCAATTGGAACCGGAATGCCTGCTCATTTCTTTGAGCACTCCGGGGGTGTCATTTGCCTACGATCAATTAAAAACTTACCCGCTTACATCAGCCCAACTATTGCAGTGGTACGAGGCGGGTGCTACCACTAATGGGGCCACCGCACCTTCAGTAAACGGTACTGCTTTACCCAAAACCGCTACTCCAGCCACAACAGATGCACTTGATAAATACTGTGTAAATAAACTGGCAGAAGCTGCCGCTGGCAAACTGCAAATGGTAATAGGCCGGGATAAAGAAATCCGGCAGATATGCGAAATTATTAGCCGCAAAAGCAAGAGCAACGTTATCATTGCCGGCGATAGCGGCGTGGGCAAAACGGCACTACTTAATGGCTTTGCCCAGGCAGTAGCCGACGGCCATGTGCCAAAGCATTTAAGCAATGTGCAGATCTACGAAATAGACAATGGTGCCTTGCTAGCCGGTGCATCGTACAAAGGCGAAGTAGAAGATCGTTTGCGTAAAGTAACGCAGGAACTGAGCCGCCTGGAGAAGCCGCTTCTTTTCATAGATGAAATCCATGGACTTATTGATAAAAACAATCCTAATGGTGGTGCCACCAGCATTCTTAAAGCCGAATTATCGAAAGGAATACTCACCGTAATAGGTACCACCACTCAAGATGAATACCGGAAGAGCATTGAAAAAGATGAAACCTTCAATCGCCGGTTCGAAATGGTGAAGCTGGAAGAACCAACTATTGAAGTAGCGGAGAAAATGCTGCGTAATCAGGCCCAGCACTACGAATCGCACCATCAGTTACAAATTGCAGATGCTGTTTTTCCGGCTGCTATACGGTTGGCCAAACGTTTTATAAAAGATCGAAAGCTGCCCGATTCGGCTCTGGATCTGCTGGACCGCACCATGGCTGTAGCCCGTATGAGTGCTGATACCTCATTAGTAGATGTAGCTAATTTTACTACAAAGCTAACCGACCTTGATGGCGAAGCAACCGAAGAAAGCATCAACTGGCTGTACTACGAAATGCAGGCAAGCCTTAGTCCCGTACTGCTGGCCCGGCATAACGAAGAAAAAGAATTCAAAAAAATAGTAGAGCCTGCTGAAAAGAAGGCTCACATTGCCGATACACTTCAAAGCTTGGCCCAGGTGGCAGCAGAAGAAAAAACGGGCGTTGACGAAACCGATCTAAGTGCAGTGGTAGCCAACATTACCGGCATTCCACTGGGAAAAATTCAGACCAAAGAGCAGCAGCGGCTAGTGAGCATGGAAGCCCATTTGCGCCAGAGGGTTATTGGACAGGATCATGCGTTGAAAACGGTAGCTGATGCTATCTTGGAATCTCGTTCGGGCCTCAATAAAGCAGGTCAGCCCATTGCATCATTCTTCTTTTTAGGCCCTACTGGTACCGGTAAAACAGAACTGGCAAAATCGCTGGCCGAGTTTCTTTTCCAAGATGAAAACTCCATCATACGGTTCGATATGAGTGAGTTTAAGGAAGAGCATTCTGCCGCTTTGCTGTACGGTGCTCCTCCCGGCTATGTGGGCTATGAAGAGGGCGGTATGCTGGTAAATAAAATACGCCAGCAGCCGTATGCCATTGTTCTTTTTGATGAAATAGAAAAAGCCCACCCTTCTGTATTCGACATTTTTCTGCAAATACTGGATGAGGGTAAAATGCATGACCGCCTGGGTAAGGAAGGCGATTTTTCGAACGCTGTTATTTTATTCACCTCCAATATTGGTTCGGAGCACATTATCAATACCTTTAATGAAGGGCTGATTCCAAAGTCGGAAGACATGATGGAAATCATGAGCCGTTATTTTCGACCTGAGTTTCTGGCCCGTGTTACGGAAATCGTACCTTTTGCGCCGGTAAGTAAAGAGAATGTTGTTCGTATCTTTAACATACACCTCAAGCCACTGGTAAAGCAACTGGAACAAATGGGTATCAGCTTTAGCGTAACGCCTGAGGCGGAAGAATACCTGGCTAATCAGGGCTTCACACCCAAGTATGGCGTAAGGCCACTTAAGGGAGTTATTCGTACAGCTTTGCGTAAGCCGCTTAGTCGTATGATTGTAAATAACGAACTTGTAAAAGGGCAAACAATAATTGCTTCACTAAATGATGCTAACACGTTGGCCTGGGAGATAAATTAAACGACAGATACTGTGCAGGAAGCTATAAAGCAGAATCGGCTTACAAAACTTTTAAGCCAACTATTGCACGGTCTGGGTATATTTAAAACAACTAAAACAAATTTAAAAATAGACACTATGGATAACAATTATGGAATTGGCGGTACCGAAGTGAAACTCGACGCCAGCGAAGCATTTGCCGATATACCGCAGAATCGTACGCTGATGGCAGAAAAGCTAACCAAGGATGCACCTATGAAGCCACAAATAGTGCATGGTTTGCAAACCATTGATCAGGTATTTGCCAACTACAAGCCTGCTATTGATGTGGACTTTGAAGATGCAGATGGCCTTACTAAAAAAGAAACACTTTCGTTTGCTAACCTGGGTGATTTTGGCTCAAAAGGCATTACAGAGCAGAGCACTTTTTTAAAGGATAATGCCAATCAGAAAGACGAGTATCTCAAAATTATTAAACAATTAAAATCGAACAAAATACTAAAGGCAGCCCTTACTGATCCTGATGCTAAGCAGGCACTTTTAGATTCGATTAACGGTATGATAGCTGAATTAAAAAACAGCAAATAATCATAGCATTAAACTTTTAGGCCATGTCATTCTTAGCCAAATTAGTAATTGGAAGCAGCGAGTTTGTTGTGCTACGTACGGATTATGAAATCTCACAACCAGTAGATCAGCAAAACAAGCCCAACGGAAAACCCAGGGGCGGTATTATTAGCGTAACGGTAGAATCGAGCAATAAAAACGACCTGGCCGAGTGGATGGTTTCTCCCACCATGAAGAAAAGTGGCCAGATTACTTTTTATCGCCGGGATGCTAATTCTTCTATGAAAACGCTGGCTTTCAATGACGGCTATTGCATTGGCTACCAGGAAAGTTTTGATTCTAATAGTCCCGATGCCATGAGCATCCGCCTGCGGATAAGTGCCGGCGAAATAAAAATTAACAATAGTTGTACGGTAACTAACCCATGGAGCACCGCAGCTGCTATGATGCAGGATGCTGCCGGTGGATTGGGTATTGGTAACCTGTTCGACGGAGTAGGCGGTGGCGCAACTGCCGCTGCCTTTGCTGCAGCTACAAGTGCTGCCAGCGATGGATTATCTAAAGCTAATTCGCTAAAGGAAGAAGCTGAGGCAAAAGCAAGTGAAGCGGCTACCACAGCCCAGGCAGCAAAACAGGAAGCCGAAGCAAAAGCAGCAGAAGCTACTACTGCAGCCCAGGCCGCAAAGCAGGAAGCGGAAGCAAAAGCAGCAGAAGCGAATCAACAGGTAGCAGCGGCACAGCAGGAAGCGGAACAGAAAGCTGACGAAGCTAAAGAAACTGCTCAGGCAGCAGGTGCGCAAGTACAACAGGAAGCACAAAATACCGCCGCCGCAGGCCAGCAGCAGGCGGCAGCAGCACAGCAGGATGCGGAACAGAAAGCCGCAGAAACTGAAACACAGGCAAAGGAAGCAGGTGCGCAAGCACAGCAGGAAGCACAAAATACTGCCGCCGCAGGGCAGCAACAAGCAGCACAACAAGCCGATGAAGCAAAAGCGGAGGCTGAAAAAGAAGCTGAAGAAATCAGCAGTTTTATTCCTTAATATTTTTCAATAAACTAACCTTTTAAATATTAAACCAGTATAGTATGAGCGAAGCGATAGTACAAGGTGCAGCAGGGGCACCTCAAACAAAAGAAAGAGAAGCCCCCCGGCCCATTGCTAATCCACTGGAGCACCTGAAAACCAGTTCGGAAAAGCTGACAAAATTTGGTGGGTTCGATTTAATTGAAGCATCTATTGAGGGTACCCAAAATCTGAACCCGGAACGCAAGGCCCGGCGCAACATTTTCTTAGCCGAAGCACAGAAAAAAGCAGAACGGGAAAAGCTGATGAAAGCATTGGCAGTGTGGGTAGATGTACTGGAATCTGGCAACGACATTTCAGACATGGTGAACCTGTGCGAAAAGAAGGCAGAAACCAGTCAGAAAGTACTGGAGCAAAACCTGGCCAAAGCAGTGGAAGAATCGAAAGAACTGGAACGTTCTTATCGTAATGTGGCCCTGTTTTTCAAAAATACCGAAAGCGATAAACTGAAAAATGTATCGTTTGTAAACTGCGAACTGGACCAGTTGAAAGACCTGGACAATACCCGGTTTATTGATACCATTTCGGAAGAATTGAAAATGAGCTATGACCGACTTGATCTTAGGAACAACTACAGCCTTATGATTTTGCCGGGCTATTTAGGTTCTAATAAAGTGGTAGAAAAATGGGCCAAAATAGCACACGAAAACAAAGTGATGCTTGTGACCGATTTTGAACACCTGGATACGCCGGACGATGTAATGGAAATGTTTGAAATGGCCAACCTTACCAGCGGCGATAAGTTCAAAAGCAACGTGATGATGAGTTGCAACTGGCTGGTAGGCCGGGGTAAGTTTTCCGAACTGGGCGAAGAAGATGATTTGTATGTACCAGCCTCCGGTTCGCTGGGTGGCAAGATCTACAAAACGCTGATGAGCCAGGTAACTGCCGGTAAAAAGTTTGGTAGCATGAACGAAGTAGATGGGGTGAAGTTCGACATGAAGAAAAGCGAAATCGCCAATATCGAAAAAATGGGCCTGGTGCCAATGGTAAAGGAATATGGTAAAGTAATGGCCTTCTCTGCCAAAACCTTATTCAACGGCGACAACCTGGGCCTGCAAACCTATTCGGTAGTGCGGGTTTTCGATTATGTAACCAAGGTGATGATGGATTTCCTAAACCGCCGGGCTTTTGAAAACTTCAATGCCAATACTCGTAAAGACCTGATGAGCCAGATTGTAAGATTTCTGGACAGTATCACCGGGCCGGATAAACTAATTGAGGATTTTACCATTAAACGCTTCGAACAAGACCAGATTCAGAAAGACAAAATTCATCTGGATATCCACATGAAGCCTTATTTCCCAGCCAAAAATTTCATGATCAAAATGGAAGGTCAAAAAGGAGACGACGGTAACAACTGGGATACCGAATATGATCAGCAGAAATAAAGTTGATGTAGTACCAATCTAACGGTGGCAGTAACCCTTCCACCTTTTTTGCATTCTGTAATGCTTCGTTTGTAACCCGGTTAAATGCGTATCAAGTACACCCTACATACACTACTGTTTTGCCTGCTCTTTGCTGTGGCTTCATTGCAGTCGGCAGCGCAAAATATCAGCGGAGAAGTAATTCAGGTTTCGGCTGTATCACTTACGTTGGTCAAGTTCAATGCTCCCATTACCCAATACGATTTTGGGGTAAGGAATAACTACACCTGCCAGCTAAGAGATAAGGATCGCTCCATCATTATTAAAACGATAGGAGATAAACCTGTTAGTACTAATTTGTATGTAACAGAAGGCAAACGAGCCCATTTTTTCGTTATTCAGTTTCTTCCTAAAATTGATATTAATAAAGACAAGCTTTCTTATGATTTCTCCGACCTGAAATACCTGAAACAGCTTGCCAGCAACAAGCCTACAGAACAACCGGCAGCAAACGAAACAGTTAGTAAAAAAGAAGACGAAAAGCCTAAGAAGCTGTCGAAGGCTGAAAAGAAAGAACAGGAACGTAAAGAAAAAGAACGCCTGCAAATGGAAGAAGAGGCCAAACAGCAGGAAGCACTGGCTCAAAAAAGAGCTGAAGATTCAGCTGCACAGGCACAGTCCATAATGATAGCTGCCAAAGTAAGTGCCGAAAACAAAAAGAAAAAAGAGGAAGAAGCTGCCCTACAGTACAAAGCTGCACAGGCCGAATTGGCAAAAGCTCAGGAAGCTCAAAAGTTGGCAGAAGCCAAATTGTTAGAAGCGCAAAAGCAAGCAAAACTGCAAAAAGCGGCGGACGATTTAAAAGCGGCCCAGGAAGCAGTACAAACCAAAAAAGCGGAAGAAGCAGAAAAGCTAAAGCAATTACAAGCTGAAAAAGCTGCCAAGTTGCAGAAAGAAGCGGATGATAAAAAAGCCGCAGCCGCCGCAGCCGCTATTTTGGCGCAGCAAAAAGCAGAAGAAGATCGGTTAGCAAAACTGGCCAAAACAGAAGAACAACGTAAGCAGTTAGAAAAAGCCAAACAGGAAGCCGATGAAAAGCGAAAGGCAGCCGAAGCAAAAGCAGCGGAAATAAAATTGGCTCAGGAACAAAAACGAGCAGAAGAGGCAGAAAAAGTAAAACAAGCTGCACTAGCGGCCAAAGCTGCAAGAGAAGCGAAAGAGCAGGAGGCAAAAGCGGCACGTGAAGCTGAGTTAGCCCGCCAACAAAAAATAATTGAAGATCAAAAAGCGGCAGTAGCAGCTGCCCAGGCTGCCAAACTGAAGAAAGAACAGGAAGCCAAAGCTGCAATAGAAGCCAAGCGCCTGCAGGATGAGCAACTGGCTAAGGAAAAAGCGCTGGCATTAGAGGTAGCAAAAAAAGAAAAGAAACGGATAGCAGATTCGATAGCGGCACTGCCTAAAATGTACACCAACGCTGAGCTGTTCAAAAAATATCCGAAATTCTTGTTTGGCGCACCACCTGCCGGGCAAACGCTTTCTCCCTATTACGGTGATTCCTCTACCGCTGGTGATAGTGCTACTGGTAAAATTGTGCTTGCCAGTAAACCTGAGCTGGACTTGCATTCCGATACTTCACATGGGGCTTACTTCGTGTTGGAAGATATTCAATTTGGCGGCCTGAACTGCTATTTGAAAATAAGGATCAAAAACACGGCGGCTACCGATTACCTAGTAGGTCCCATTAATTTTAGCTGGTATCGCAATGCTGATTCTATTAACTATAAATTGAAACCAATTTACGTTTCGCAGTATCCGGTATTGGCACCCAAAACAGAGCGGACAATCATTTACACTATGCCTGCTGCTAACGTGTTTAAAGACGATCAGTTGATACTTACAATAGGAGATCGGTTGAAGCTTGTGTCCCTGGGATTGGATATTCCGACTAATGTGTACATCAATCAATCGCAAAAATCGAAATAAGAGATGCGGAGGTTCAGAAAATATTTCAGTTGGATATTGTGTAGCTTTTTACTACTTCAGCAGTACACCGCTACCAGCCAAACGCATGAAGTATATTTCTGTGGCGAACGGATACCGGTTGATAATGATTTTGTGGCTAATAAACTAATGGACATTATCCGCAGGCAATTACCCAATATCAACCTGCCTGCCCTGCGCCAAAAGGCAAATTTGTACCTGCCTTATATAGCCGCCTATTTAAAAAATGCTGGCATCCCCGAAGATTTTAAATACCTGCCTATTGTGGAAAGTGGTTTCAATCTGCTGGTATCTTCCGCAGGGGCAAGGGGTATTTGGCAAATAATGCCTGCTACTGGTACCGGCCTGGGATTACAAGTAAACAGTGTAGTGGATGAACGGGATAATTTTTATAAATCTACAGAAGCGGCTTGTAAGGTTATAAAAGGGAACTACACAACACTGATTAGCCTTAACAAAGTAACTTCCTGGGTGCTGGCTGCGGCGGCTTATAATTTTGGAATTGGCAATATTTCAAAAGAAGTGCGTAGCCAGGGTAAAGACTATTTTACTATGAACATGAATAAGGAAAACGCCGCTTATGTATACAAGATGATTG
>CAXTDG010000129.1:0-9643 GCA_964242675.1 uncultured Chitinophagaceae bacterium | reverse complement strand
GTTATAATTGTACGCAGGATAACATAAGTATTCGGGAAATTTTTAGCCCTGAAAGGGCGCCATCGCCTAGTAGCGTAGGGTGCAAGCCCTACGTTGATGAAGATTGGTTATTGTCTAAAGACCTGAAGGGCAATGTCATTAAGTGAAGGAATAACAGAAATTGTATTGTTCAATTGCCACGCCGGGGGCGTGGACAATAGTTATACCCTCATTCATGGGCTTTAGCCCAACTGGCCCGAGTGGAGTTCGGCTAAAGCCAATACAATATAACCTCTATCATCCACGCCTTAAAAGGCGTGGCAATTACTACTCCCCTTAACTTAATGACATTGCCTGAAGGGGTGAAATAACCTATAGCTATTTCGCCTCTTCAGGGCTTTTCTATTGTTTGCGTTCTTCACCAACAACAAACAACGTTTTAGGAATATTACTACCAAGTATACGCACTCTTTGCCAGTGAAAAATGCAGGCAACAGCGGAATACCCATTAAAAAATTGGAACTACACCGCACAACTTTGCAATGGTATTGATTGGTAAATGCAACAAAACCGATTAAGTCCCGGTTTTTGCCGTCCAACGCAAATGCCAAATGTTATATAGAATTTTGAGAGACCTTCCGGTTATGAAATTATTTACGCTTGCGCTGGCTTTTTTGACAACCCTTATTTCCTTTGGGCAGGTAGAAAAATTTGACCTTGTTATAAAGAATGCAAATCTGTTCGATAGCAAAACAGGAACAGTTTCAGTAAACCAAACAATCTTTGTAAAAGATGGTATAATCGCTAACGTAACAAGCAGTAAAAAAGCCTATGCTGCAACAAAAACCATTGACGCTGAAGGAAAGCTGATAACCCCTGCATTTATCGACGCTCATGTACATCCAACGGATGTATATCGTAGCTATGGGTCACTTCCTGAGTATTTGCCGAAAGATTCTTTAGCCGTGTATAGAAAGAGAATTTCTGATACGTATTTGCCTTATGGCGTAACGACTGCCATGATTATGGGGCAGTCGGAAAAATGGTTGCCGCCGGTGCTTAGCTGGCAGGCCGATCCTCAGCCGAATTCTGTTGACATTTACACAGTAGGTGGAGCCTTCATTTCAAACGAAGGTCGCAAGCCTTATATTAATCATGTAATTGTAGATTCTCCGTTGGCCGCCAAACAAAAAGTGATCGAATATTACAACTTGGGCATCCGGCATATAAAGCTGTATTGGAAATTGCGCAGACCAGAATTTGAAGCGGCTTTTAAGACGGCTGATAGTTTGGGTATGAAAGTGTATGGACATATTGACCAGGACGTGATGTATATTGATTCGGCATTAGATATTGGGTTGCGCAACTATGAACACGTTTTAACGCTGGCTAATACCACACTGCATTTGAAAACGGAAGGCAAAGCGTTTAACCTGGATATGCAAAAGTATTATCCGGGTATTGCCAATCTTCCAATAGGAAAGTTTGTAGAGCGGTTGGAAATGTTTCGTTTTATTCACGATAACAAGCCTGCGACAATGGATGCTTTGATCAACAAACTTTCAAAAAACAAAGCCACCTTTTCTACAGGGTTTCATCTTCTGGCCGAGCAGTTTGGGCTAACCTATTTTACGAATGACACCAAACCCGATACTTCATTATCCAGCGAGCAAATAGCCCGGTGCAGGGAGAACTTTAAAATACTGATAGGCTATGTAAAACAGTTGTTTGACAAAGGCGTAAAACTGAGGATTGGTACGGATTGGCCCAATGGTGGCAAAGCCCTTATTTCTGAGCAATTGCTTTTATCAGAATATGGATTTACCATCCCGACAATTCTCCAGATCTCCACCATCAACGGAGCAACAGCTTTGGGCTTAGATAGTAAATATGGCTCAATCGAAAAAGGCAAGAAAGCTGATCTACTTATTTGGGACAAAAGCCCCTTTGACAACTACAAAAATTTTCTTGCCAGCAAGACCATTATTAAGGATGGAATTATTTTCCAAAACAATTAAAAAGGCCAAAGAATCATTTAATCTTCCCTTTCGGCTACAATAACCTGACGTTCGGCTACGTGTACCGAGGCCCTGCTGCTCACCTTTGCCTTATCAAAAAATAAGGATATGAAAGCAATAAGAATTAATGAATTTGGTGGGCCGGAGGTGATGAAGCTGGAAGAAATAGAGCGGCCTGTTCCTGCACCCGATGAAATACTGGTAAAGCTATATGCCAGCGGTGTAAACCCTGCAGACTGGGTGATTCGCAATGGCGGCAACGACTTTTTAAAACCCATTTTAAAACTGCCGTTGACGTTGGGTTGGGATGCGGCTGGCATAGTAGAAGAAGTGGGCAGTAATGTAACCGACTTTATAAAAGGCGATGCCGTATATGGCGTTCCTAATTTCCCTGGAAATGGCAGCTATGCAGAATATTGTGCAGCTAAAGCAAATGGGTTTGCAATAAAACCTGCTACCCTTAGCTTTAATGAGGCTGCGGCAGTGCCCCTGGCCGCCCTCACGGCGTGGACTGCTACATTTGCATTGGGAAAATTACAGGTCGGCCAGCGCATTCTTATTTACGGAGCATCGGGTGGTGTGGGTAGCTTTGCGGTGCAGTTTGCCAAAGCAAAAGGTGCATATGTAATTGGCGTAGCATCTACAGATAACCAGGAGTACATGAAACAGCTAGGTGCTGATGAAGTAATTGATTACAAAACACAGCCCTTTGAAGAACTGGTGCATAATGTGGATGTGGTATTTGATGGGGCACCACACCGGGACAATCTACAGCGGCTAAAATCGGTGAAAGTGTTGAAAGAAGGCGGCATCTTGTCAAGTGTTAATATTGATTTTCCTTTTAGCGAGGAAGTAAAAGAAGCATTAGCAAAAAAAGGTGCAACAGGCGAACTGGTTGGTGTACAGGTAAGGAAAGATTGGCTGGAAGAAATTGCACAATTAATTGACGACGGCAAGGTGAAAGTGAATATCAGTAAAGTATATCCGCTGGAACAAGTAGCAGCAGCGCACCGGGAAAGTGAAACCTGGCATACCCGTGGCAAGCTGGTGTTAGAAATTATCAAAGAAGAACAAGGCGTATGAGGCATTTTAAAACAATTAGTGAGTTTCATGCATTCAGAAATTTGCCCAGGCCGGAGCATCCCTTGTTCAGCGTAATAAATGTGGAGGATGTAAAGCATTTGCACCAGGATGAGCCGACAAGTTTGGTCTTTCATTTTTATGGTATTGCGCTGAAACGGGTAACCAATCTGAAAGCAAAATACGGGCAGCAGGATTTTGATTTCAACGAAGGCATTATGTCTTTTTCTGCACCCAACCAGGTGTTCAGTCTATCGAAAGCGAATGAAGGTGACATAAAACAATCAGGATGGGTAATTTACATCCATCCTGATTTTCTTTGGAACACACCTTTGGCCAAAACCATTAAGCAGTATGCCTTCTGGGATTACGATCTGCACGAAGCCTTGTTCCTTTCTGAAAAAGAAGAATCCATTATTAAGAACATTATTCACAACATAGAGCAGGAATATCATAGCAATATCGACAAGTTCAGCAAGCAAATTATTATCTCCCAAATTGAAAGTTTACTTAGTTATGCAGATCGGTTTTACAACCGGCAATTCATTACCCGTGAAAAAGCAAATCATCAGATCGTCAATCGGCTGGAAACATTGCTGACAGACTATTTTAATAGCAATGATGTAGCCCAAAAAGGTTTGCCATCCGTACAATGGGTTGCCGACCAGCTGCATGTTTCCTCTAAATATTTGAGTACACTATTGAGTGTATTAACCGGGCAAAGCACCCAACAGCATATTCATGAAAAGCTGATTGAAAGAGCGAAGGAAAAATTGTCTGCCACCGAATTATCGGTAAGCGAAATTGCTTATGAATTAGGCTTCGGGCATCCGCAATCGTTCAGCAAATTATTTAAAACAAAAACGAATTTATCTCCGCTGGAATTTCGGCAATCGTTTAATTAATGTAATCTTTTAAATCGCTATAAATCAGTATTGCTATAGGTATCACTGTAAAAAACAGCAGTAAGTTACTCAAATCAAACAGCTTCAACTGGTTGTATGGGTTGCTTTTTATAGATACTCCATACTTTGGTAAAAGCCGCTCCGTAATACAAAATCATGGCTGAGTAAAAGATAAATAACAGCAATAAAACGATAGAGGCTGAAACGCCATATAGCGTAGTGACATTGTTGTAGCTCAATAAAAAATGCAGAACGATTTTACCCAAAGAAAAAAGGAAGCTGGTAAATAGCGCACCCACCCAGGCTACTTTCCATTTGGGCCGCTCATCGGGCAAATACCTGAAAATAATAGAGAACCAAGCGGAAACAATTAAGGTGGATAAAATGAAATTAAGCGATTGGTTTAAGAAGGTAGAAATGGAAGGAAAAAAGCGAATAAAATATTGCCCGATTAGCACTTCGATTGTTTCCATCAAAATACCAAACGACAATAATATACCGGCAATGATGATGACAAATAGAGAGGCTAGCCTGGATTGAATTGGTTTTAAAAGCGTTTCATGTGACGGCAGAGCAATTTCCCAAATCTGGTTAATGCAACCCTTGATTACTTTAAATAAAGTGGTAGCCACAAACAGCAAAAAAATGAATCCTAAAATAGTAGTGGTTGTATTATTTGCGATGCTTCTGAATGCCCGTATAACAGATACAATCTGCTTTGCAGCTTCGGTACCAAACGTGCCAGACATATTGGTGAAAAGCTGGTGCTTGATAGCCTGCGGGCCAATGAACAAACCAAACACCTGAACGATAATAATGATAATGGGCGGCAGTGCAAACATGGTAAAAAAGGCAGTGGCCCCGCCCATCCGTAAGGGATCATGTTTCAGGAACAAGGTAAAGGCATTCCGCAGTACGGCCCATGGCCCTTTGAGCGTTTGTGGCATATTGGTGTACAATTTACGGCATTGTAGTTATTGCGATTGAATGGCCTTTGTGTAGGAGCCTAGCATACTGTAGCTCTTTGTGAGATTTTTAAAAGAGAGTTAATTGAAATAATTTTATACAACCTCAAAATAAAATTGCATCAATATTTATTTTTCCAAACTACTCATCCATTGATTAGCAACGCCCCATTGCTTATTCGGCTTACTCGATGCAGTAATCACTAACATACCTCCCTCTACAATTTCTTTATGCGTAAGCCAGTTGCGGGTGAACGGCTTGCCATTGAGCGTAGCGGATTGTATGTACCGATTTGCCTTGCCGCCGTTGATAGTTTTAATGGTAAATGGCTTGCCCGTTCCGTTAAGCGTAACCTCGTTGAACAGCGGCACATTAAGATAATAAATTGGCCAGCCAATGCAAGCAGGCATCAGGCCCATCGCTGTAAATACATACCAGCCCGACATTGCACCTGCATCATCGTCCATCGTACGGATATAAGTGTCGGGTTTGTTCTGGTAAATCACATCCACAAAAGGATCAATGCCCCGGCTATTGTCGTTGAAATAATACTGCACTACCGTATCAGCGGCATATTTACGAGCCATGTCCTGCGACTTCCAGGGTTGGCTAGTGAAGTTGTACATAAAGGGTGCTTGTATATCGGTTTCGTTGGCGTGGTTGTAAAAATCATTATTGAAAAACTGATTGAGTTGCTGCAGGTAAGCCGCTTCGCCACCGGCCTCTTCTATCAAGCCTTTATTATCGAACGGTACCAGCCAGCGGTACTGCCAAATGGTTCCCTGGTACATACCACGGGCACCTACTCTATCTATATCAGGCTTGGTAATATCTGCAAAATCTTTGCGCCAGTATTGTTTCCATTCGGCAGCCTTTTTCTGGTAAAAGTTGCTTTCATTCTGCAAGCCTTGCTCTTTCAAAATTTGTGATAAAGCCCAGGTGTCATAGCTGCTTTCCAGTGCTTTATCTGGGTGCGTAAAATCGAGGCTGTCTACTTCTGCTTTCAATGAATCATGGATGCTTTTAAAATCCACAGGGAAGCCCTTGCGAAATGCATCGAGTAGTACAACAATAGCATGTTCAGTGCGTACGGTATTGGATGGCTCGTGTTGTGTGGCATAATCTTTTTTGCCATGCTTGTACATAGATGCAATTGACGTTACAATTGCCTTGTATCGAGCCGGGTATAACAATGCCATTAAAGGAAGTTGAGTGCGATAATTATCCCAGATAGCCCAGCCATTATACACCGAATCTTTTGACGAAGCCAGCGTTCCATCTGTATTTCTATAGCTACCATCCTTTTCACTAATCAGGTAGGGCGACTGCACCGTACGATAGAGAAGTGAATAAAACAAGCGCTCATCCTCCTTGCTGCCTTTTACTGTAACGGCGTTCAATACGCCATTCCAACCAGCAGTGCTGTTACTGCGAAAATTATTTTGCGTAATGCTTTCAACACTGCTTTTTGCATGGGCTATATCTACAGCAGATAGTGCAATTTGTATCTGTACTTTATTACCACTTTTCAATTGTACCAGCACCTTGTGTTCATCTATCTCTTTGATCCTTATATCACTACCAAA
This sequence comes from uncultured Chitinophagaceae bacterium, assembly GCA_964242675.1. Lineage (GTDB taxonomy): Bacteria > Bacteroidota > Bacteroidia > Chitinophagales > Chitinophagaceae > JAZKFT01. The sequence continues at coordinate 3,109 of CAXTDG010000129.1, read as the reverse complement.
TTGCAGATAATAATATACCCGGTAAGTACCAACGCTGCAAGTCGTTTTTGAATCTACCCAACCACTGATGACATTGTCCACAATGCTGTGATCCTCTGCTACAAAGCGATTGGCTAGCGTATGGCTAAAGTCTATTGTAAATCCTTTTATATCGGAGGAAGGAAAAGTAAAATCTTCAATTCCTATTTTATCTACGACTACAAACCAGGCTGAAATACCGTTGGTAAATGAAACAGCATACGCACCGGGTGAAGCTTTTTCTGTTGCTTTCGTAAGGGTGCAACTATCTGCATTGCCTACAAATGGCGTGATCATAATATTGCCACCGCTACCCATGCAACCCACGCCTTCAAACCGATTGTGCGTAAAGCCTAGGAAGGTTTTGGCTTTATACTCATAACCCATGTGCAGGTTGGGATAAGTTTGCGGCCCAATGCTAAGCATACCAAACGGGTAAGATGCCGCAGGCGACATTTGCCCATGATCGCCGGAAGAACCTAGGAATACATTTACAAGGTTGGCAGGCGCTTGCGAATAAGCCCTAAGGGAAATTATACAACAACAGATAAGCAACAATTTTTTCATTAATAAAATAGCGGTTTGCAAGAGCAGCAAATATCTGTGCTGTGTGGGATAGATTAAAGGTTGATGAATTATGTTTTAATTAATGGGTGAAATCAATTTCGTTTCATTTTGATATGCAGACATAAAGCGGAAGCAAAGAGGAGGATAAGATTTTTGCAAATAAATTACACGCTTAAGTAAAGGACAATAAACAATTCAGCTATTCCTTCATTCTCATTTCGACTACAAAGTCCCTCAATCAGGCTACGTGTTGTTAATTAATGCAACCGAGCTTTGCAGCTTACATTTTAAACGTACGTTATGAGTGATCAAAATGAAAATGCAGGTATTACTTCTGCATCCACTACTGCAAATAGCAAAGTTTGGTTTATTACAGGAGCATCTCGTGGCTTTGGCCGTATATGGACAGAGGCTGCCTTGCAGCGTGGAGATAAAGTAGCCGCTACGGCACGCAAGCTGGAAAGCATTGCCGACCTTACTGAAAAGTATGGCGAAAATGTGCTGACGCTGGAATTGGATGTTACCAATCCCGAACAGGTAAAGAGTACTGTTGCACAAGCACATGCCCATTTCGGACGGCTCGACCTTATCTTAAATAACGCCGGTTATTCATTAGTGGGCACCATAGAAGAAGCCAGTGCAGATGAGATAAGAGCTATGTACGAAACCAACGTGCTGGGCCCGGTGGCTGTTATTCAGGCGGCATTGCCGTTGCTACGCCAACAAGGTGGCGGGCATATACTTGGTACCTCCAGCAATGTAGGCCATATTGTTTTCCCGGTAATTGGTTATTACTGTTCTTCCAAATGGGCATTCGAGGCTATTCATGAAAGCCTGGCTGCCGAAGTAAAGGCGTTCGGAATTAAAGTTACCATCATAGAACCTGGAGCTTACGCTACTGAATTCGGAAGCCCTGAATCTCTAAAGTTTGCAGCAGGAATGGACATTTACACAGACTTTAAACAGCAATTTTTCGGAACCTTACAAACGATGGAAAGAGGCGACCCTAATGCTACGCCAGAGGCCCTTTTCAAAATGGTAGATTCACCTAATCCACCGCTACGATTCAACCTTGGTAGCCACAATTTGTCTGGCACTCGTAAAGTATATGAAGAACGACTTGCCACCTGGGAAGCATGGGATGACATTTCCCGTGCAGCGCAAGGCGATGCGAAATAAAACCAACCATAGCAATAAACGTTATTTATTAGAATTGATAGCCGATCCTATAGCAGTATTGGCTATCAATTCATTCAATTTTTGAAAATGAAAAAAGACGAACCAGCTCCTATCCAAAAATTTGAAACACTTTCGGATGCCGCACAAGCTTTCGGTTTGCCCAAACCAAAGCACCCGTTAATTAGCCTGATTAATGGCAGCCATAGTCAGGCTAAAATATGTGGACCAGGTGCACACGTATTGAATTTTTATAAAATTGCTTACAAGCCCAAACTTTCGGGCAAAATGAAGTATGGGCAAGGCCGTTATGACTTCGACGAAGGCGGTTTAATGTTTGCTGGTCCTAACCAGGTCATCGGAAGTGATGATGACAACGGAGACAACTCGGGTTATACCTTGCTGATACATCCTGATTTTTTGTGGAATAGTTCCCTAGCCAAAAAGATAAAACAGTATGGCTTCTTTTCCTATTCAGCCAACGAAGCGTTGCATCTTTCAGAAGAGGAAAGGGCTACCATTATTTCTATTTTTAGAATGATTGAAGTAGAATTGAATAGCCGAATTGATGACTTCAGCCAGGAAGTTGTTATCTCACAAATTGAGTTGTTGCTCAATTATGCCAATCGTTTTTACAAGCGCCAGTTTATTACCCGCAAAGCAGTAAGCAACGATCTGTTGCAAAAGCTGGAAGCCTTATTAGACGACTATTTTAATAACGAAACGGCATTGAGCCTGGGGATACCTACCGTTCATTATTTGGCAGAAAATCTACATCTTTCACCTAGTTACCTGAGCGATATGCTGCGTAACCTTACCAGGCAAAATGCACAGCAGCATATTCATGACAAACTGATTGAAAAAGCGAAAGAGAAATTGTCTACCACCCGCTTATCAGTGAGTGAAGTTGCCTATGGATTAGGCTTTGAACATCCGCAATCGTTCAGTAAATTCTTCAAAACAAAAACAAACTTTTCACCACTGGAATTCAGGCAATCGTTTAATTAATGAAGAACAAGATTTATCTCTCTTAAATTATCATCTCCTTTATAAATGAAAAATACCAAATAAATAGCCTTTATGATTCTTTTTCCTAAGACAAGAAGAAGCAGAAAAAAAAAATGAAAATCTACCATTAAGATCTGATGAATTAATAGTAGCATTATATTTATTACTGTTTAAAATACTTAACGGATGAATAAATTTTTGACACTTCTCCTTTTAATTGCCACAACTCAAGTTTTTTCGCAGACGGATAAGAGTGGCAATCCTATTGTCAATTCAGTTTCGAAAAATGAAGAAAGGATTAAAGATTTTCAACTTCTTTCTAACTATCAAACTCTAAAAA
>CAXTDG010000128.1:0-9676 GCA_964242675.1 uncultured Chitinophagaceae bacterium | reverse complement strand
CTTACCGTTTCAATGCTGCTTTCACCTACTATTATCTCTATATAATTTATATCATTTCTTATTAAAACTAAATTCAATGCTTCGGCATTGAAGTGGCAATCTTTTGCCTCATCCCATCTTTCATTTCTATCTGTTTTGCACTAATAAAGCCGTATGAAATTAAAATATTTACCCATGCTTAAACTTTACAAATCAAAAATGCAGTTGCCTTCGTTTTGCAGACCCCGACCGAAAATTGCAGTCTGGTGCCTGGCCGCTGTTACTTTTTGTAGCAACCAATCAGAAGCTCAGATTACCTTATTACAGGATTATCAAAACAATACCTCCGCCAACATCGGCACTTACCAGGGAATGTTGTTTAAAGAAGCGGGTTTTTCCTCCCTATACCCTATCCCAAATACAGGTGGGAAAGAGTATTGGACGATTAGTGATCGTGGCCCGAACATCGACGATGCCAATGCTAATCCTGCTGCTTGCCGCCCTACGTACGATAAGATGTTTCCCTTTCCGAGTTATGCGCCTAAGATTCATCGCATACGGGTAAATGGCGACTCTATACAGATTCTGCAAACCATTACCATGAAGCGGCCGAATGGCTTAAATGCTACCGGCCTCATGAACCCAACCGGTTTTGGCAGTACCGCTTTGGAAGTGGTATCAACCGATACCGTTTTGGACTGCTCCCGTTTCTCCCTAAAAACGGCTGCTAAAGATATTTGGGGCATCGACTCCGAAGGTATCCTGGTAGATAAAGAGGGCAACTTCTGGATCAGTGAAGAAGGTGGCCCCAGCATCTGGAAAATCAGTCCGCAGGGGGTGGTGCTAAAGCGCTTCATGCCTTATGCTAATCAAACTGGTGCCGAGCCGCAGGACGCACCGATTGATACGGTTTTTAAATACCGCAGAAATAATCGTGGTTTTGAAAGCCTGGCCATTGCACCAAATGGTAAAATTTATGCCTTCATTCAAAGCCCGCTGTACTATCCAACTACTGCAGTTGGTAGTGCTACACGGGTACATCGCATTCTGGAAATAAATCCTGCCACCAACGCTATGCGGATGCTGGTGTATCTAAACGATGGCGTGATTGGAGCAGCTGGTGCTAACCAGATCCGTTTGCAGGACTGGAAACTGGGTGATGCTGCTGCCATCAACGATAGTACGTTCCTGGTACTGGAAGCGGCCGCCAGAGGCACTACCGATATCAAAAGAATGTATCTCATCAATATTGCCCAGGCAACGTCTATTACATCAGGTTTATATGGTGGTTTGACGGCAGAAGCACTGGTGGATTCTACCGGTTTAGCAGCTAATGGAATTAAGGCTGTAAAAAAGACTTTGTTCATGGATTTGCTGGCTAATGGATGGCCTTCTGTGCTGGATAAAGCCGAAGGATTAGCGATTGTAAACGATAGCACTATTGCTCTTTGTAACGATAACGATTTTGGCGCTTCATCGCCTGCGGCGGATGGTATTGTAACACAGACTGGAAACAAGAGCCATGTGCTGCTATATCGCTTGCAGGGTATTAATAAAATACCTAATTACCGAACCATGTCCTTGGACTCTGGTTCTACTGGTCCAGGTAGTACGCAAAGTCCATATTTAACTCCGGCAATAGCGGGTGTTACGTTTAAATCTATCCTTACTGCACGTGATAGTGTGAATGGTTATAAAATGGCCGGCACACCAGATGGACTAGGTGCTTTTGACAATGGCAACGGAACGTTTACTGTGCTAATGAACCACGAATTTGGTGCTGATGCCGGCGTGGTTAGGGCACATGGTTCCAAAGGTGCATTTGTTAGTAAATGGATCATCAACAAAGCAAACCTTGCGGTAGTAAGCGGGGCCGATTTAATTCAGAGCGTTCGCTTATGGAACCCTGCTACTAGTAGCTATACCACTGGCACTACTGCATTTGGTCGTTTCTGCTCAGGTGATTTAGCTGCACTATCTGCTTATTACAATAGCTGCACAGGCCTGGGTACCAAGGACCGCATCTACATGAATGGTGAAGAAAGTGGCGTGGAAGGCAGAGCGATGGCGCATATTGTTACCGGCACGGAAGCAGGTATTAGTTACGAGTTACCGTATTTAGGAAAATTCTCATGGGAAAATTCTGTAGCCAGCCCAACCATGGCCGATAAAACCGTAGTGGTAGGTATGGACGATGCTACAACAAATGGCCAGGTATATGTATATGTTGGAACAAAAACAGCTACTGGTACTACCATTGAAAAAGCAGGCCTAAGCGGTGGTAAACTGTTTGGCGTAAGCGTGGCAGGTATGATCAGCGAAGCCAACGCTACAACCCCTGCTGTTGGCACTCGTTTTAATTTGGTTGATTTAGGCACCGTGCAAAACATGAGTGGTGCTGCTTTAAATACCGCCAGTGTTACCGGTGGTGTTACCAATTTCCTGCGCCCTGAAGACGGCGCATGGGATCCGGTAAATAAGAATGATTTTTATTTTGCTACCACCAATGCATTCGGTTCGCCAAGCCGTTTATGGCGCTTGCGTTTCGACAACCCTGCCAACCCTGAAACAGGCGGTATTGTGGAAGCGGTATTGAACGGAACCGAAGGCCAGCAAATGCTGGACAATGTAACGGTTGATAATTACGGACATGTGTTACTGGTGGAAGATGTAGGCAACAATGCACACAATGGTAAAGTATGGCAATACACCATTGCCACTGACGAATTAAAACAAATTGGTCAGCACGATACTACCCGTTTCATCAACGGTGGCAGCCGATTCCTTACGCAGGATGAAGAGGCCAGCGGTGTCCTGGATGTACAAAATATTTTGGGTGCAGGCTGGTTCCTTACCAGCGACCAGGCACACTACAGCACCGGTATCCCTACCGATATTGTAGAAGGCGGTCAGTTCCTGGCTTTCTTCAACCCTGATACTAAAAATGCCTACGATAGCCTGGGCGATCAAAGCCCTGGTAGTTCTCAAAACCCTTACCTGGTAAGCACTGCTCCGGGTGTTATCTTCAAATCGATTCTGACGGCCCGTGACAGTGTTTGTAATTACAAAATGGCCGGTACGCCAGATGGTTTAGGTGCATTCGATAACGGCAACGGAACTTTTACCGTGTTGATGAACCATGAATTTGAACCTACTGCTGGTGTGGTACGGGCACACGGTTCTAAAGGTGCATTTGTAAGTAAATGGGTAATTAATAAATCTGATTTATCAGTAGTAAGCGGCGGGGATTTAATTCAAAGTGTTCGCCTGTGGAATCCGGCTACCAGCACTTACACAACCGGCACCACAGCATTCGGTCGCTTCTGCTCGGCTGATCTTCCTGCCACCACTGCTTTCTACAATGCTGCTACCGGCTTGGGTACACAAGCCCGTATCCACATGAATGGCGAAGAAACCGGTGCAGAAGGTCGTGCCTTTGCACACATTGTTACTGGTGCTGAAGCGGGCATTAGTTATGAGCTGCCGTATTTAGGAAAATTCTCATGGGAAAATTCTGTAGCTAGTCCAACTGCCAGCAACAAAACAGTAGTAGCAGGTTTGGATGATGCCACTACCAATGGACAAGTATATTTTTATATAGGTAATAAAACGGCTACCGGAACGGAGATTGAAAAAGCTGGTTTAAGTGGTGGTAAATTATTTGGTGTAGGTGTTACAGGGATGATTAGCGAAACCAATGCAACCACTCCAACAACAGGAACTCGCTTCAATTTGGTTGATTTAGGTATGGTACAGAACATGACGGGTGCAGCATTGAACACGGCCAGCGTTACAGCCGGTGTTACCAATTTCCTTCGCCCTGAAGACGGTGCCTGGGATCCTGCTAATCCCCGTGATTTTTATTTCGCTACTACCAATGCGTTTGGTTCACCTAGCCGCTTGTGGAGATTACGTTTCGACAATGCTGCTACGCCTGAAACCGGTGGTACAATAGAAGCAGTATTAAACGGCACAGAAGGCCAGGAAATGCTGGATAATATTACCATAGATAAATACGGTCATATCCTGATTGTAGAAGACGTAGGCAACAATGCCCGCCTGGGTAAATTGTGGCAGTACACCATTGCAACCGATTCATTAAAAGAACTGGGTGTGCATGATGCTCAACGCTTCTTAAATGGTGGTAGCCGCTACCTGACACAAGACGAAGAAGCATCAGGAGTTTTAGATGTTCAGGATATCTTAGGTGCAGGTTGGTTCCTCACCAGCGACCAGGCACACTACACTACCGGCATACCAACTGAAATTGTAGAAGGCGGTCAGTTCCTGGCTTTCTTTAATCCGGATACCAAAACAGCTGCTGACAATCCATTGCCGCTGAATTTGACAACGTTTACCGGTAAACTTTCTGATAGTAAAACTTACCTAAATTGGGCAACTACCAATGAAGTGAATACCAGCCGTTTTGAAGTAGAAAGAAGCACAGATGCAGTAACCTACGCAAAGCTGGCAACGGTTGCCGCTAAGGGCAATGGCAATGCTACTTACCAAACCATTGACTATGCCCCGGCTGTCGGAAATAATTACTACCGCCTGAAGATGTTTGACAGAGATGGCAAATTCTCTTACAGTTATGTAGTACTGATTAAAGTGTCGAAAGACGGTAAGATTGAATTTGTCATGTATCCGAATCCTGCTAAGGATCAGTTGGTGATTTCTCCAACAGGAATTAGCGGAAAGATCAATATCAACATCTTTAATCAGCAAGGCCAGAAAATAATAAGTAAACAGGTTACTAACGCCACTACAGCAATTAATATCACCAACTTACCGAAAGGTATTTATATGGTGCAGATGATAGCTGACGGTAAAGTTGAAACGCAGAAGATGATAAAGGAATAGCACCACTATAATCAACAACAAGGCCGCTTCAGGAAACTGGAGCGGCTTTTTCTATGGGTAGCAGATAACAATAACATAACCTGGCATCGTTCAGTAAAAAAATAATTTTGCAGGCTATCCTTTCTGCTTAAATGCTTTCCAAAACCAATGCGTAAAATTTACCTGACGATTATTGTACTGGTAATTGCCTGCGCTATCTGCATTTCATTTACCGATAAAACCAGTTACGAAGTTTACGCTAACTGCTATGCCGGTAAATTGTCCAGCTTTCGTAAGCAACAGCGGGCATTATTGCAAACCATACAGCAATCGGATATCCATACAGAAACAGGGATAGCTACTATAAAAGAACAAATAGCACTGGCCCGCAGGGAAATGAAAGGCATGGATTTTTGGATGCGTTACCTGGAGCCGATTGCTTATAAAAAAGTAAATGGTCCGCTGCCGGTAGAATGGGAAACAGAAGTGTTCGAGAAATTTGAGAAACCTTACAAAAGAGAAGGTGCAGGACTAACGCTAGCGGAACTATACTTAGATGAAGAAGATTGCAAGAAAGATAGCCTGCAAAATTTAATCAATGCATCCCTCACTGCCTACGAAACCTATGCAGCAGATTCCATTACCAGTCAACTGTCTAGCTATCATCATTTTTACCTGGCTAATCGCTTATTCCTTCTGAACCTAGCTGCAATTTACACCACCGGTTTTGAGTGCCCGGATACTGCAGCCGTAATTCCGGAATTATTGGAAATGCTTCAGGCAAATGAATCGATTTACAAATCATTCAATCAAAGTTTTGGCGAGCAATCCCTTTCGCCAGAATATCTGCAACTTTATCAAAATGCAATAGCATTTGTACAGTCGCAACCGCAGGCCTATACAGTATTTGATCACTTTAGTTTTATAAAAAATTATGTCAACCCACTGTATGCTACCAACCAAAAACTGATTAAGCAATATCGGGTATTTTCTAAAAGCTATGTGGATTATACACTGAACAAAAACAACTATTCCATTTTCAATAAAGCCTTGTACAATGGGCAGAATCCAAAAGGCATTTTTCTTCGGGTAGATGATAGCACTGAACTGGCGGAGATTAATCGGGTGGGTAAGTTGTTGTTTTACGATCCTATTTTATCAGGCAATAATTTACGTAGTTGTAACTCCTGCCATAAATCAACCGAATATTTTACAGATACTGCCATTGCTACTTCTTTACAGTTCAATGGTAAGGATAATTTAGCCCGCAATACCCCTTCCCTGCTAGGAACAAAATTCAATCATTTGCTGATGCTGGATGGTAAGCATTACACCATGCAGGCGCAGATGAAAGAAGTGCTGTTCAACCCCACAGAAATGGGGAGCGTTGATAAAGACGTATTGAAGAAAATATTGAGTTGTAAAGAATATAAACAAGCATTTACCCGGCTACTAAAACTTACGCCACAGGAAAAGGAAATTACGCTGGATCATGTTGCTTCTGCGGTAACGTATTACTACAGCAAATTCAGCGATTACTATGCGCCGTTTGATGATGCGATGAATGGTATTGCAACACTGGATTTTGGGGCAAAACAGGGGTTCAATCTATTCATGAGTAAAGCCCAGTGTGCTACTTGCCATTTTGTACCCAACTTCAATGGCGTAAAGCCGCCATACGTAGGAAGCGAGTTTGAAGTGCTGGGCGTGCCTGCCGACAAAAAATACACAAAGCTGAGTGCTGATAAAGGCCGTTGGGAATTGAACAATGCTACCGAAACCATGAACGCCATTCGAACCGGCTCTATACGCAATGCGGCGCACACAGCGCCGTACATGCACAATGGCGTATTCAACACACTGGCTGAAGTAATTGATTTTTATGATGGCGGTGGTGGTGCAGGTCATCATCTGGATGTGCCTAACCAAACGCTTTCATCCGACTCCTTACACCTGACACCCAATGAAAAAAGTCTACTGATTACTTTCATCCAGTCGTTGGATGAAAAGATTGCATTTGAAGCGCCACCTAAGAAACTTCCGCTATCGTCTAACGCAATGCTGAACCGACGAAAAGTAGGTGGCGTTCAGTAAAATATTTTGAGAGAAAACATGAAGAAATTTTTCCTTTCCATAGCCTGTTTCAGCATCGTGTTGATGCCTGTTGTAATTGCACAAAAGGCACCTAAGAAAGCGGTCTACACGCATGATCTTCCGCCAAACATGACACCTGAAATCAAGAAGGCGTATGTTGATCTGTTCGACAAAGGAAAAGTGCTTTACGAAATCAATTGCTCTAAGTGCCACGATAGTGTTTCTAATGGGGTGCTATGTATGCCCGCCTTTACCAAAGAGCATTTGGCAAGCTATAATCTTCGCATTCAAAGCCCTGAGCATGAAGAATCGCTTTCTGAAACAAGAGTGAATGCAGAGGAACTGCAAAACATCATGATCTTTTTGACCTATTATAAACGGATTGACCAGGCAGGAAAGAAGAAATAAAACACCTGGAAATGTATAGGCCGGAACATTGCAGATAGCATGTTCCGGCCTCTTATTTTAACAAGTCTCAACTTTATTTTTTACAACCTGAAATACAATTTGGTATAAAAGAAGCTGCCATTAATTCCCATCTGTACGGGATCAAAAGGGCCACCACTTTCGGTATTGAACATATCAGGTGAACGGTCTGGGTAAACGTTGAACACGTTGTTGGCACCTAGTGTCCATTGTAATTTGGGGCTTAGTTCAAAATTGGCGCTTACATCAGTGGTAATTTTAGGATGATACACATCAATATCGCCATTGTAATTTTCCAGTTCCACCTTATCGAAACGGGTGAAGCGAAGCATGAAGTTTAGCTTGTTGATTTTGTCCATCAAGGTCAGGCTAATCTTACTGGGTGGGGCACTGGCTTTTACAAAGCTTTGCTCCCTGCTACTGAAATAAATATCTTCTTTACCCGCCAGCTTACCACTGGTTTTAATAGTGCCAAACGTTAGGTGGTTTACGTTAGCAGCAAGTGTACCGGTAAAATTGTTGATGCCCCAGGTATGGTTGTAACCCAGCACCGCATCTACACCCATAGTTTTAGTATCCACCGCATTGGTGAAAAACTTAGCCACTGCCACATTTAACTGAGTAAGAATCGGTGCAATGGATGGCGAATTGCTGCTATCGAAATCACCCGTCAGCACAATGCGGTCTTTGATTTTTACATAATAACCATCTACCGTAAGGGTGAAGCCTTTGGCCGGGCGGCTGGTAAAACCAAAGCTGGCATTGAAGCTGCGTTCCTGTTTCAAAGGCGGAATGCCAATAGCATTTACCAATGCACTGTTGTTGCGGGCAAGTTGTATTTCTATTGGGTTGCCACCTTCAAAATTGGTGTAGGTACTACTGAAATTTACCTGTGCCAATGAAGGTGCCCGGAAGCCGGTACTAACAGAACCCCGCAGCGTAAAGGCCGGAATAACTGTATAGCGGGCTGCAAATTTTCCATTCCAGGTATCGCCAAAATCGCTGTAGTGTTCGTAGCGGCCAGCGGCTTCCAGCATTAGTTGTTTACTAAAGTTGAATTCTGCATCGGCGTAAGCACCCACGTTGTTGCGGGTAGCATTTACCCGGTCACCCGGTTGAAAACCGGGAAAGCCCTGTGAGCCACTGGCGGCATAAACGGGGTTACCGGTATCGTCGTACTGTACGGCACCATAGTTCTGCCAGCTGGCTTCTTCGCCATCTTTTATTTTATAGCGTTCGGTGCGGTTCTCTGCACCAAAAGCCAGGTTGGTTCCGGCAGGTAGCCAGTTGCCAAAAAACTTACTGACGTTCAGGCCAGTTACTTGCTGGGCCAGGCTAAATCCACCCGCATTAAAACGAGTTGGGCTGGTAGGTCCAAAACTGGCATTCAGTGTTTTCTGGATAACGTAGGTAAATTCATTACTGCCATAACCAGTGCTGAGATCCCAGTTCCAGTCCTGTATTTTTCCTTTTAGCCCGGCAGTGGCAGTGGCATCGTTGATGCGGCTGGTAATCTGCGGATCGAAACCGGCCGGATAAATGGATTCGATATTCCGGCTCAGGTCGCCGGCCTGGCGGCTCCAGGCATAGGCATTTCCATAGCGGTAGTTGTACCCACCGGAAGCATAGAAAGCTACATTTTTTGAAAGCGGAATACTGGCGTTGAGCATAGAACCAATATTGTGTAGCATGGCATCGCCAAAAAAGCGGCGGGGCACATCTAGCGTATACGGTGGACGAGCATAATCGCTGCGGTTGGTGCGGCCCCGGTAGTTGTATTCGCCTGTTAGGTTGATGTAGCCGCCTTGCCCTACTTTGATTCCGTAATTCAAGCCTGCAACGGTATTTAGTCCATCGCCTTCGCCGGTGAGGCCACCGCTCAGGTTGCCGCTTAATTGATTGGTGCTTGTTTTTAAAACGATATTGATAACACCTGCAATAGCATCGCTGCCGTATTGTGCAGCGGCACCATCCCGTAATACTTCAATTCGTTCAATAGCGCTGGCCGGAATGGTATTTAAATCAGTACCGGTATTGCCACGGCCACGGGTGCCAAACAAATTGATCAGACTGCTTTGGTGATACCGCTTACCATTTAACAACACCAGCGTTTGATCAGGCCCAAGGCCACGCAGGCTGGCCGGGTCAATGTGGTCGGCACCATCGCTACCGGTCTGGCGATTGCTGTTGAAAGAAGGCACTGCAAATTGCAACAGTTGATTAATATCCAATTGCCCTACGGAATTAATAACCCGCTGAATGGGAATGACATCTACCGGCACCGGCGTATTGAGTGCTGAACGGCCATAACTGCGACTACCTACTACTGTAATGG
>CAXTDG010000127.1:0-9716 GCA_964242675.1 uncultured Chitinophagaceae bacterium | reverse complement strand
GCGTTGGCACCGTTCAAGTTTTATCTATCTATTGCGCACTGCTGTTTAATCATTCCTAATTTAATCTTCAGCTTAATTCATTTACAGCTTCAGCATTTCAGAATGCTATACTAATTCCATTTCATACCTATCTTAACGCTCAATCACAAGGCATAAAATGAATACCATTTCATCTTACCTGCAACTGGTTCGCCGTTATCGGTTTTTATGGGCGGTGGTAGTATTGCACTTTCTGGCCATTGCTGTAGTAGCCGTTTACCTACCATTCGAAACCCGCCAACTCAATGGTATCAACCTTTGGGTAAAGCCGCTGAAATTTCTTATTTCAGTGGTGCCTTACATGCTTACCCTGCCGGGGCTGCTATCCCTGCTCAACTGGACCGACAGAAAGAAACACCGCATTGCCAGTCTTATTGTTTTGTCTATGCTGGTAGAAAATATCTGCATTGTATCGCAGGCTGGCAGAGGCGTGTTTTCGCACTACAACAACAGCTCTGCTTACAACATGATTGTGTTCAACATCATGGCACTGTTTATCCTAATCAATACCATTTGCGCCATCATTTTATTTTTTGCCATACTACAGGCTAATCACCCTGCACAGCAGCATATTGTAGTAGCATTCCGCTATGCCCTGTTTTTATTTTTGCTAGCTTCTGTTGGTGGCGGCTTTATGATAGCTCATAACCAGCACAGCATAGGTGCGGCGGATAGTAGTGCCGGCATGTTTTTCACCAACTGGAACCGCTCAGGCGGTGATCTCCGCATCATGCATTTCTTCGGGCTTCATTCATTGCAAATATTGCCCCTATTGGCCTGGTATTTCGGTAGCCAAAAACGATTCCTTACCATTCACTTACCAGCATTAGGACTTGGCATTTTTACCACATTCGTCTTTTTACAAGCACTGCAAGGCAAGCCCTTTTTAGCATATCAAAACTTTCGTTCTGGTCCTCCTCTTCTCTACATACGCTGCCAGAGATCATCTTTATTTATAATCTCGCCTGTCACGGTTTTCCTGCCAACTGCCGACTGCTTTCTGCCGACTGATTTAGCATAACAAAACCTTCACTATAAACGCTTTGCTATATGCTATTTTTGCGGCCTCAATTTTTACAAAAAATGGCAAAGCTGGTAAAAGTAGGATTGGTGCAAACCGCCTGTGTGGCCGACAAGCAGGCAAACCTCGATAAGGCGATTGAAAAAATAAGAGAAGCTGCTGGAAAAGGTGCTCAGATTATTTGCCTGGAGGAACTTTTCACATCGCTGTATTTCTGCGATGTGGAAGACTATGACAACTTCAAACTGGCGGAACCTATTCCTGGGGCTAGCACCGATGCACTGAGTGCTGTAGCTAAAGAACTAAATGTAGTAATCATAGCATCCCTGTTCGAAAAACGGACACAGGGCTTGTACCACAATACTACCGCCGTACTGGATGCGGATGGCAGCTATTTAGGTAAGTATCGCAAAATGCACATCCCCGATGATCCGGCTTTTTACGAGAAATTTTACTTTACCCCCGGCGATACCGGTTACCGGGTTTTCCAAACCAAATATGCCACTATTGGTGTACTCATTTGCTGGGATCAATGGTACCCTGAAGCAGCTCGTATCACCAGCCTAATGGGTGCTGAAATTTTATTTTATCCAACTGCTATTGGCTGGGCTACCGACCAACCGGAAGCCGTAAATGTGGAGCAATACAACGCCTGGCAAACCATGCAACGCAGCCATGCCGTAGCCAATGGCGTACACGTAGTAAGTGTAAACCGTACCGGGCAGGAACAAGAAGGCCGAATGCAATTTTGGGGCGGTTCATTTGTATCTAATCCGTTTGGAAGTATCCTTTACCAGGCTCCGCATTTGGAGGAAGAAATTCATGTGCAGGAAATTGATCTGGCTAAAATGGATTTCTACCGTACACATTGGCCTTTCCTGCGGGACAGAAGAATTGATTCATATCAACCTATTACCAAACGCTACATTGATGCAGAGTAAGAACAGCTAGCCCAAAGCCCCCTCTAAATCTCCCCCAACGGGGGAGACTTAAGAACCGTAGTACTGAAATTTTTGCTCTTTTTCATTTTATAATTCTTCGCCTAAGTCTTCGCATCTTCCCTCCCCCGTTGAGGGAGGATAGGTGGGGGCGGCCGTTAAATTTTTAACCTTGTCCAACCTTCAAGATAAAACACCCGCTGAATCAGGCTACTACTTCCCTGCTGAATTTGCACCACATGAAGCTACTTGGCTAAGTTGGCCGCATAAAGAAGCTTCGTGGCCGGGAAAAATTGAAGCCATTTTTGATAGGTATGCAGAGTTCGTTGCTACACTGAGCCTAGTAGAAAAGGTAAACATCAACGTTATTGATTCTACCATGGAAATGTTTGCCACCCGGTTTCTTGAAAAAGCCGGGGCAAAGATGGAAAGGGTGAAATTTTACTACCACCCAACTAACGATGCCTGGTGTCGGGATCATGGGCCGGCATTTTTGGTAAATCCAAATACAGAACAGAAAAAAGTAATTGTTGACTGGGGCTACAATGCCTGGGGCAACAAATATCCGCCATACGATCTGGATGATGTCATTCCAACGCTGGTAGGTAAAGCGTTGAACCTGCCGGTTTTTCATCCAGGTATTGTGATGGAAGGTGGTTCAGTTGATTTTAATGGAGCAGGGACGCTGCTTATTTCTAAACAATGCCTGCTGAATCCCAACCGCAATCCGCAATTGAGCCAGCAGCAGATTGAGCAATATTTGTACGATTATTATGGCGTGCAACAAGTGCTTTGGGTAGATGAAGGCATCATAGGCGATGACACCGATGGCCATATTGATGACACCGTTCGATTTACGAATGCTGACACGGTGATAACGGTAGTGGAAGAAAATAAGGCTGATGAGAATTACGAAATTTTACAAACCAACCTGAAGCAGCTAAAGGAAATGCGGCTTCTTAATGGCAAGCAACTAAACATTGTTGAACTGCCCATGCCTGACCCGGTGGAATGGGAAGGACAGCGATTACCAGCGTCGTACGCCAATTTTTACATTGCCAATGATACAGTAGTGGTACCTACTTTCCAGTGTTCAAAAGATGAGAAGGCATTGGCCATTATTCAATCCTGCTTTACCAACCGGAAAATTATTGCCATTGATTCTACGGATATTATCTGGGGCTTGGGCAGTTTTCATTGCCTGAGCCAGCAGGAACCCAAAGTGTAATTGCAGGACGCTTTTATTTATTATCTTACTTCCCTATCTGAATAATTATTTATGATTGTCTTTTCTAAAACCCGCCTGGCTGCTGTTTTTCTTCTGGTCTTATTTGCTTTTGCCTCAACCGCTTTTCAGCAGGAAGAGCGGAAAGCTACTAATCTGAAAGTATTACCTAAAGACATTTCGCATGAAGCATTGGAAAAGGAAATGCGTTTTTACAACCAATCGTTGAATGTAAAATGTAATTACTGTCATGCTCCTGATCCCGAACGTCCCGGTCGACTCAACTTTGCTTCCGACAGCAACCACATGAAGGATGAAACCCGTGAAATGATGCGGATGACGAATGACATTAATGAAAAGAATTTTCAGGTAAAAGCCAACTCGCCACAAACAACTAACGTGGTAAACTGCTATACCTGCCACCGGGGTGAAGAAATGCCGCTGGTGCTGCCTCCGGCAGATACTGCCCGTCGTCAAAAGCCAGCGGTTCCTAGTGCAGGTTCCTTGCTAATGGCGCCGGTAAAGCAACAGAAATAATTTGCTCATCTATAATTTTAACCCGTTCTTGGTTCCTCCAAGAACGGGTTTGTTCTTTCTATAGAAACAGGCTATTTTCTATTCAAAGACAAAATCATTGCTATTTGAAACCAGAATAAGTAAACAACTAAACGATTGAACCTTATGAAAACGCCTATCCGTGTTGGTATAACTGGTTTTGGCATGTCGGCCAAAATTATGCATATCCCTTTTTTGCTTTGCAATCCGGCTTACCAGATTACAGCTATTTTAGAGCGGCGAGGGCATGAAGCTGCGAAGCTGATACCGGGAGTACAGATCGTTACTTCCATTGAAGATTTGGTAAGTCTTTCAGAGGTAGATGTAGTGGTGGTAGCCACGCCAAACGAAACGCATTTTGCGTATGCAGAAAAGGCGCTGCTGGCGGGTAAACATGTGATTATTGAAAAACCTTTTACCAATACTATCAACGAAGCAAGGGTGTTAATTGAACTATCCCGACGATTGGGATTAGTGCTTACAGTGTACCAAAACCGACGTTACGTAGCCGATTTTCTTACCATAAAGCAGCTACTTGATCAGAAACTATTAGGCGATATAGTAGAATTCGAAGCCCGTTATGATCGTTATCGCCCTGCCCTGGTAGCTGGTTCCTGGAAGGAAAGCGGAAAGTTGGGTAGCGGTGTATTGTACAATTTAGGTTCTCATTTACTTGATCAGACCCTTGTGCTATTTGGCCATCCTAAACAGCTATATGCAGATGTTCGTATGATACGGCCCGGCGTACAAGCAGATGACTATTTCGACATACAACTGTACTACGATACTTTCAAAGTCATCCTTAAATCAAGTATGCTGGTTCGGGAGCATGGGCCACGTTTTATGATTAGTGGTACGAAAGGATCTTTCATAAAATATGGCGAAGACGTTCAGGAAGAAATGATCAATCAAGGTGTAAAACCTAATACACCAGATTGGGGCAGCGATCCGGAAAGCCAATGGGGTTTGCTACATACCGAAAAAGATGGAAAAGTGATCAGGGAAACATACCCATCGGTAAAAGGCGGCTTTGGCGCTTTTTACGAAAACCTGTACGAAACATTGGTAAATGGAGCACCACTGCAGGAAAAGGCAGAACATGGCTACAACACTATTCGCATGATAGAATTAGCGTTGATGAGCAGCAAGAAAAAAGCGGTAATAGAATGTACAGGATTGATGGGTTGATGGCTCCGTAATTATTAATTGAACCGAGTTATCTAAATTGAACTACTGTTATTTCGTTTCGCTCAGCAATTTTTTTATGGCATTGCGTAGCGAACCACCCCTCAAATCTTTTTCCCGCAGGTACCCTTGTTTGTCAATTAAAAACTGGGTAGGTATCACCTGAATTTCATAATTATTCATCACATCCGATTTACTACCCCGGCTATCTATTAGCTGTACATACGGCAGTTTGTCGTCTTTCACTGCATCCAGCCAGGCCATTTTCCCCTGGTCTACTGATACGCCAACGATTTCCAGCCCTTGGTCTTTGAATTCATTATAAAGCTTTACCAACGCTGGGTTGGAGCGGCGGCAAGGTCCGCACCAGCTTGCCCAAAAATCCAGCAACACCACTTTCCCTTTAAACGAAGAAAGCGACACAATGCTATCCTGCATGTTGGGCAAATCAATAGCAGGAGCTTCCTGCCCCTTGCGTAGCTGAGCAGTAGCAGCCTGTAGCAGGCAGATGGAAATAGTGATTAGCAGTATTTTTTTCATAACAGTTTTTATAAAAGGGGCCGGTTTAGCACCGGCTCCTTTTTATTACATTTTCTTTTTGCTGGCCGCTTGTTTTATCCGGTCGTACTTGCAGCATTCATCCAGTTCCCTGTAGGCAGCATCATTGCCATGATACTTTGGCGTGTCGTAACCGGCAGCGGCAATTTTACTTTGTATGCTATCAATCGAAATGGCCGATGGCTGGTACGATACGGTAAACAGCTTGGTCGTTTTGTTCCAGGTGGCGCTGCGTACACCGGGTAGCTCAGTAGCTGCTGTTTCAATGTGCTTTTTGCACATGCCGCAGTTGCCCTGCACTTTAAAAGATTCTTTTTTTACGCTCTGGGCAAAGCTGCCTACAGCTATTAGCAGGCTAAGTACCATCAGTATTGTTTTCATTTAAGATTGTTGTTTTGAGGTTTTAAAATTAAAAGACATTAAAGAAATTATACTCCAGCCGTAGCAAAAAACTGTTGGCCGACATACGCTGAAGACCACTATACAACTGCTGCCTGCAACCAGCATCTACCCGCCAGCGGCTGCTAAAGATAAGCTGTACCGAAGGTGCTACATCTAGATACGAACGCTGCAAACCGGGATTATATTGGCCCAGTAGCTCAACCATCAGATTCAGGTTGGTTTGATTAAAACTCTTGTACCGTTTAGGCAGCACCAGCCTTCCCGCAGATAAGCTGTAGTTCACCGCATTCGCATATTCCTTGTGGTGAAACTTGTTTTGGCTGCCGTTGTCCATAGCCCATTCATAACTTACCGATGATGATAAAGCCAGCTTATGCAACAATTGAGTAGCTACCAATCCGCCTTCATAGCCACTATTGTACATAGCAGTTTCTATCTCTTGTTGATGAATAGGACTGGTATTGTAACTAAGTCGCCCAAAAGCTGCCATTCGAAAATGTCGCTGCACTTCATCATTGCTTAAAAAGCGATACTTGGCGTACAGGCTGGCTCCATCTACCGAAAAACGATTGCTTCTGGTACTTAACATCGCTTCCGTATGTATCATCAGCTTTTTGCTAACGCCAATCATTACCTCCGGCAGTAAATTATATTGGTACTTTTTATCGGTTGGCTGCTGCATCAGTACCTGGGTAAGCCTGCCGCCTATCAACCCTTTGGCCATATTACTAGCCGGTTCGGTGTACACAAATAGTTCCTGTGCCGCAGCAAAGGAGTGTAACGCTACTGTAAGCAGCGCCACTGTAATCATCTTTTTCATACTAATAATTGAAAGATGATCTAGATCGTTACATGATAAATACGGCCTGCGGTGCCACTCTTGCAGCAGGATGCCATCATGCCCGTTTTTATGCATTCCATTTGCGTAGCGGCTGCGTAGGTTTTATACTGTTTGGCTGGTAAAAAACCTTTATCGACAATGGTAAAAACTTGGTTGCCGCTTAACTGCTGGTCTTTCACTTTCACAAAGTGAAACTGCTTTCCTGCCAGTTTGGTGTGGGTATCATTGGCTACCTGCAGGCCATTTACATTCATCTCTACCTGCATTTTACTAATAGAAAAACCGGCACTTTCTACCTTGTTTTTCAACTCGTCGAAGCTGGCGGCAGAAGCATCTTTGAAGCTAACGATGAATGTATTATTCTCCAGATCGGTTTCCACACCGCTCACGTTGGGCAGTGCTTTCAGGCTTTTATTGATGGCATTGGAGCACATGGAGCAGGTAAGACCTGCTGCCTGAAAACGAACGTTTTTAATTTGAGAGAAAGAAATAAGCGGAAGGGCCAGAAAGGCCAAAAGAAGTATTTTGAAAGATTTCATGGTAATAATTGTTTTTGAAAATTGAAATAATAGCTAGGCTATTGCACAGCTAGTGGAGCGTATGGGAATTGAACCCCACACTTGTCTTTTCAAAAACAATTAAATACGGAAAACGCAAAACAGCACATTGCGATCAGGCAGCAACGGAGGTGGTGAATGGTTATTCACCTGTGCTGTGATAACATGCTGAGCAGTTGGCTGTAAAAAATAGTGCTGCACAGGCGGCAAGTCCATTACAAAGGGAGTCGGAACACTACCCGTAGTTACAGCCGCCTGATGGTTATCATTCACCTTCAGCCACTGGCTTTCGTCGTGGCAGCATTCACTATTCCCCGCTTCCATTCCGCAGGTGCTGCATTTCTTACTTTCATGAAAACCAACTGTCGTGGCTTTCAAATGGCCCATGCAATAATGCTGTTGCACCTGCATACCGCTGGTGGCTACCAGGTATAAACAGGACAATATCAGGAAAAGCATTTTTTGCATTACCCTCCAAAATTACCTTTTACTGATCACCTACCCGTTTTAGTTCTTTAAAAATTATCCAAATTTTTCAATACACATCTACACCCATTAAAATCATTACCTATTTTTCAAACCATTACCCTACATTTGCCGCCCTTTTGAGGAGATAAACATGAAAGGGAAAAGATCCTTTGACATAGCTTTTGTTGGACTTATACCCGGAGAACACGCCTTCGACTATACTATAGATGATCGTTTTTTTCAGGAATACCAGCCACAGGAATTTGTAAACTGCCAGGCTACCGTAAAACTTACGCTTGACAAACATACCAGTTTCATCATGCTTCGGTTTGAAGTAGGTGGCTCAGTAGAAACTGTTTGCGACCGTTGCGGCAATAACCGTCCCTTTCAATTGTGGGATGAATTTAAACTAGTTGTAAAACTGGTAGATAATCCTGATGAAATGAATGATACAGAAGAAGACCCGGATGTGCATTACATTGGTCGTACAGAAAGTCATCTTCGCATTGCAGACTGGATTTATGAGTTCATCAACCTAAGTATTCCTATGCAACGCATGTGTGGCCCTGCCGAAATTGGTGGCCCCTACTGCAACAAAGAAGTACTACAAAAGCTGGCAGATATGAAACCAGAATCTACCAACGCTAATATTTGGCAAGGACTGGATAAATTTAAAAATATAGGCGAGGATAAGAATTAAGCCAACAGCTATTTACTAGAAACAAAATACAATTTATAAACCGATACATTAAATTCGTAGACCATGCCAAATCCAAAACGGCGTCATAGCCAGCAACGTAGCGCCAAGCGCCGTACCCACTACAAAGCTGAGGGCGTTACCCTTAGCACCGATAGCACCACTGGCGAACTACATGTACGCCACCGTGCCCACGTAAGCGAAGGCAAACTGTACTACAAAGGACAGGTTGTAGCAGAAAAATCGCCTGTTAGTAAATAGTTCGCTACTTTCAACATCACTGGAAACATACCATGTGAGCCGGGAAATTATCTTTGGCTCACTTTTTTATTTTCAAGAGCCACTATGAATATTGGGTTAGACATGATGGGCGGCGACTTTGCCCCACTGGAAGCAGTTAAAGGCGTAAAGGATTTTTTAGAAGAACGTCCTTCTTCTACGGCGCAACTTTTATTGCTAGGCAACGAGGAGCAACTGATGCACCTGCTACAGGAGCACAACGTACCATCAGGCAAGTACACCATCGTTCCGGCTACCCAGGTCATAGGTATGCATGAGCACCCGGCCCGTTACATGAAAGAAAAGCAGGATTCGTCTATTGCCAAAGGTTTTGGCCTGCTGGCGCAGAAAAAAATGGATGCTTTTATTGGAGCAGGAAATACCGGCGCTATGCTGGCGGGAACCATGTTTACCATTAAGCCCATTGATAAGGTGATCCGCCCTACTATTTCCACCATCATCCCTAGAGAAAATGGCAAAACCGGTTTACTGGTTGATGCTGGTATAAATGTGGATAGTAAGCCCGAAATGTTGAACCAGTTTGCCACTTTGGGTGCTGCATATGCTGAATTTATTCTGGGTGTAAAAAACCCAACAGTTGGTCTTATTAATGTAGGTGAGGAAGAAGGAAAAGGCGATCTGCTAGCCAAGGAAACCTACTCTTTGTTGAAAAATAACCACGCTATCAACTTCATTGGCAATATAGAAGGCCGGGATATTTTGGGAGATAAAGCCGATGTAATGATCTGCGATGGCTTTACCGGCAACATCTTATTAAAACTACTGGAAACTTTGGACGTAATTGCTACCCGTCAGCAAATTGACCATCCTTTCTTTAAACGCTTTGGCCCGGAGCAATATGGCGGTACACCTGTGCTGGGGGTGCAAAAGCCGGTAATCATCGGCCACGGCAACAGCCACGGAGAAGCTTTCAAAAACATGATCTTGGTA
>CAXTDG010000126.1:0-9765 GCA_964242675.1 uncultured Chitinophagaceae bacterium | reverse complement strand
CACAGGTATAGTGGCTGTTACCAATGCACATCCGGCTGGTACCTATACGATTTCTGTAAAAGCGATCAATGGCTTTTCATCTGTTACCAGCAGTTTTATCTTAACTGTAAATACTAATACGGGTTGTAATAAAGGGTTATTCATTGCAGCATCTAACGTTACGGTTGGTATAAAACCCATTGCTATTGCCGTTGGCGATTTTAATAATGATGGTATACAGGATGTAGCTACAGCAAATAACCTTAGTAATACCGTTTCAACCAAATTGGGTAATGGGGCTGGCGGTTTTACAGCCGGGGCCACAGTTACCACGGGCATTGCTCCATTATCGTTAGCAATAGCTGACTTCAATGGCGATGGCAAGCAGGATATGGCAGTTGTAAATAATATCAGCAATTCAATTTCCATAAGGCTGGGCAATGGTACAGGCAACTTTAGTGGCGCTATAGAAGTACCGATAGGCAGCAGCCCACAATCAATAGCCATAGGGGATTTTAATAATGACGGCTATCCCGATTTGGTAGTAGCCAACTACAACGGCAACTCTATTTCTGTAAGATTGGGCGATGGTACCGGTAAGTTTTATGGGTCTGCTGAAATAAGTGTCGGCACAATGCCGCATACAGTGGCGATAGCAGATTTCAATAACGATAATAACCTGGATTTTGCCGTCTCAAATTCAAATAGCGGAACGATTTCTATTCGCTTAGGTACCGGCACAGGCAGCTTCAGTAGTGTTGCTGATGTAACGGTAGCAACTGGCCCCCAATCCTTGGTGATAGCTGATTTTAATAGCGATGGCAACCAGGATTTCTCTGTAATCAATCGTGGTTCCGGCTCTGTTTCGGTTCGGTTGGGCAATGGCATGGGCACTTTTACTTCCATAACAGGTTTTACCGTAACCGGTGGTTCGCCAAATTATCTGACTACCGGTGATTTCAATACAGATGGCAAGCCTGACCTTGCCATAGCTGATAATGGAACTTCTACTGTTGCTATTCGTTTAGGCACCGGTACAGGCAGCTTCATAACAGCCCCTGCAGTGCCCGTAGGAAATAATACCTATTCCATAGCAGTTGGTGATTTCAACGGAGATGGCCGACAGGATTTTGCCACAGCCGACACAACAGGTAGTAATGTTTCCATTCGCTTAGGCAGCATAAATGAAATGACGCTTACTGCCAACGGTACTATCATTACAGATGGAGACACCACTCCTGACACTACAAATTTCACAGATTTTGGAAATGTGAGTAGCGTAAAAACATTTAACTACATTATTCGCAACGATGGCCCTGCTAACCTGACTATCAGTAGTATTGTGCTAAGTGGTACAGATGCAGGCCAGTTTCGGGTAGATAGCATTACACTTCCCGTAGCTATCTCCGCCGGGGCGGCCGATACATTTGCTATTCGTTTCCTGCCCACCAGCGTAGGTGCAAAATTGGCAACCGTTACCATCAACAACGACGACTGCGATGAATCGGTCTATGATTTCACTATTCAAGGTACCGGTGTGATAGCATTCCCAACGCTGGGCACTTACACCGATAGTGTGATTGTTGCAACCGGTGGTAGCATAGTGGTAGTCCCATCAGCTGCACCAGGCAACACTGTTAGCATTACCGCTTTTGCGCCACCAAAGTTTAAAGGTATCCTGCTTGTCAATCCGCAAACTGGCATACTAACCTGTTCCAACGCTCAACCGGCAGGTAGCTACCCGGTAACTATTAAAACCGTCAACGGGTTTTCTACCGCTACAACTTCTTTTACACTCATTGTTACCGGCACAAACTGTAGCCAAGCCCAGTTTGTAAATGCTGCTGCTGTATCTGTAACCGGTACCCAACAAGGGCTTGCGGTTGCCGACTTCAATGGTGATGGTAATCAGGATATTGCTGCAACGGCTACAGGCGGCACCACAGTTTCCATCCGGCTGGGCGATGGGCAGGGGGGCTTTACCCCAGTCAGCGATGTGGGAGTCGGAGCAGGACCCAGTTCCATTGCTATAGGCGATTTTAATGGTGACGGCAGGGCCGATTTTGCTACGACTAATAGTACTGGTAATACTGTTTCTATTCGGTTGAATACCGGAGATGGCAACTTTATAACAAGCCAAACCCTGGCAGCAGGTAGCGAACCCAATACCATTGTTGTATCCGACTTCAACGGTGATGGAAAGGCTGATCTGGCTTTTTCCAACCTGTCAAGCAATAACGTTTACATCCGGCTGGGCAATGGCGAAGGCCGCTTTAACGGAACGCTGAATATAGCGGTGGGTTCCTCACCCGGCAATATGGTGGTAACCGACTTTAATGGCGATGGTAAAAGCGATTTTGCAGTAGCTAATAATGCCGCTGTTACAGCATCCATCCGGCTGGGCGATGGCATGGGCAACTTTACTGCCGCCCCTGATGTAACTACCGGCAGCAATGTATTTTCGGTAGCTACGGCCGACTTCAATGGCGATGGCAAAACCGACCTGGCGATAGGAAACGCTTACAGCAATTCGGTTGCTGTGCGTTTAGGTGATGGAGTCGGGAACTTTAGTGGCACTACCAGTTTAGCCGTACCATCGAGCCCTTATATGATAGCTACGGGCGACTTTAACGGCGACGGAAAGCAGGATATAGCAGCCGTACTGAATTTTAATGCTACCATTGTTCTTACGGGTAATGGAGCCGGTGGCTTTACCACACCTGCTGCACAAACAGGTACAGGTAATTTTCCACGGTCGTTAGCGGTAGGTGATTTTAATAATGATGGCCGGCTGGATGTTGTAACCGCTTCTAACGACCCTGTCCTTGCCATCCGGCTGAATACCCTGAACGACATAAATGTAAAAGGTAATAATACAGACATCGTTAACGGAAACAACTCTCCCGCCTTATCAAACCATACCGATTTTGGAACTGTAGCAACCGGAGGTACGCTTACCCGTACGTTTACCATTCAGAATACTGGTAACGGCAATCTTGCAATAAATAGTATCACTATTACTGGTAGTGGTTCTTTGTCGTTTAGCAGGGCAGGCCTTACCCTACCAACAACCATTGCATCCAGCACTTCCAAAACATTTACACTCACTTTTTCACCGGTTGACGGAGGTGTGAAAGATGCAACTGTGAACATCGTAAATGACGACTGTGATGAGTCGGTTTATAAATTCGCAGTAAGAGGAAAAGCTATTTGCACTAATCTGTCGGCAAGTAACACTTGGCTAGGCATTTCGGCTAACTGGAACATCCCAAGCAACTGGTCATTAGGTGCAGTGCCGAATGGATGCGGAGTAGCCGTTGTAAATGCTGGCGTTCCATTCATGCCGCAGATAAGCACCGACGCTACTTGCTACAGCCTTACCCTGAACAACGGAGCAACATTTACAGTAACCAGCACCGGAAACTTAACGATTACCGGCCCCTAAATTATTTCTTCTCTTCCAGCAATGGCCGGGGATCGAACACTACTTTGAATGTTTTGATTTTACCATACTTAACGGTGTACCAACCGGCACTGTAAATAGGATCGCCTTTACCCATATTGATGTTGTACAGCACACACACATCATGATCATCGGCGAAGGCTTTAATGAGTTCGTACTTGAATTTCATTTTCTGCATGTCGCCAACATAGGCATCGGCACCATCCCGTTTGCCCATTACACCGTCAAAGGTCATATCGTCGGCCAGCAGGGTTCTTACGGTATCAAAATCTTCTTTGTTTAGAGCATCTAAAAAGGAAAGTACTACTTCCTTAGGATCAGTTTTTTGTGGCATAACAAAAGCTTTTGTGAAGGAAAAGCACAAAGGATTATGCCGAAATTATAAGGGCCATCTACCCTGCTTTTTCTCCGCCTATGACCGAATGATATACACCAGCGAACTATACGCTTCCTTATGAGTAGCCCCGTACAGGTTCGATTGCAGTCCATTCCAGATAGCCGCAGGTAAATTGCCTTTGCCGTTTTTATATTGTTCGCTCAGCAGGGCTATGTAAAAAGCGTCCAGTTTCATAGGTACCGTAGCCGTTACTTTCAGGCCATGCCCTTCCATTAAGGTGCGAATGCTTTGTGGCGAAAAATGGTACAGATGCCGGGGCACATCGTAAGCCGCCCAAAACTGCTTGTAATGCTGAGCATCTTTACTGGTATAGTTAGGCACGGCAATCAGGGCCACACCCTGCGGTTTTAGCACCTGCTTTATTTGCTCAATGTACTCATGCAGGCGATGCACATGCTCCAGCACATGCCACATGGTTATTACATCAAACTGATTTTTTGGCAACGCAAACAACAGTTCCGGCGATTGCAAATCCAGCCCATAATTATCCTTCGCTACTTTTCTGGCACCTCCATCTGGCTCCAGCCCCGAGCTGTTCCATCCCTTTTCTTTCATGGTATTGAGGAAGGCTCCGGTACCCGCCCCAATATCTAGCAGCCGACCCGTCTGCAAGCCACTTTCTTTTTGCACCAGTTTCAGTTTCCATTGCAGCGTATAGGCCCTGGCCTTTTTGTACAAAGAATTGATAAGCCCTTTGCCACTGTCGGAATGAGAGATGTAAGCATCCGACTGGTAATATGGCCCAATAGCCGCTTCGCCAGGAACCGGATTAGTAAACCGCAATGTGCAAACGGCGCATTGCCAAATATTGAACGCTTCCTTTGAAACGGTGTAATCTTTACAAGTGAGTACTTGTTGAAGCTGATTACTGGTACAAACCGGGCAAGCAGTGCTGGTATTGGCCTGAGTCATTCTTTTATTTAACTGATTATTGTTTAACCCACAACAGGCTTTTAGCGTTTATCAATTCAACTTTGGTTTTCACTACAAGGAGGCATTTAGCAGACTTTTCTCTTTGGTGAAAAACAAAATTGCACACTTCTCATTAAAGCGTTAAAAATACCTTCTACCCAATAATAGATTATGGATTTTTACGACTTTCTTTATCGGGTAAATAAGAAATGATTAGACTAATTGACTTTAAATAAACCGATCACAGCAATTGCCGATACACCACACTTACCATTTCATAAGCAGATGTTCTTTAAAAATACGGTCCGTTAACTGACGGATGAAAGAAACAGGCAAAATTCGCTACCTGTCAACTGATGGATACGTGCAGCGACCCGCAGGAAGCATCTGTTGGTTGACGGATTGTTCCAGCGGGTAGCAGGAAGCGTCCGTCAATTAGCGGATTATTGCGGCGGGTAGCAAGAGGCATCCGTCAGCTGATGAATTGTTCCAGCGGGTAGTAGGTAGCATCCGTCAGTTGACGGGTTGTTGCTGCAAGCCAGAAGCAACCGCCGTCAGTTGACAGACTAGTACCATCGCCCCATTTCGCATCCCTAGGAACCGGAACGCACCCAAACCCAGCAAACCACAAAAAGATTGTAAACCCCTATGGCGCAACCATTTTCCGCAAGGCTCAAATACTTTTCCATCTTTATCCCCTTCCGGCTGTACCTGCTGCTGTTTGCGGCGGGCATAGCGCTGGCCTATCTATGGCTGCATAACAGCCGGGAAGGTGTGGAAAGTTCCTTCACCGCTATTCTGGCGCTGCTAACAAAAGCGTTACTGCTGTTTGGTGCAGCGGTGCTGGTGCTCTCTTTTTTAAGCGTCATCATTCCTTTCATTTTGTTTTGGGTGGCAAAGAAAAGTGGCCGCCTGACGGTGAAGATTGAAACAGCGGAAAAGGATATGGAAGGCACCATAAAGCAGCCGGTGAGGATGACTATCCACCCACTCATTCAGCCGCCATTCGGTTTTTTGCGCTACCGGCTGGTGTACGATGAAAAGAAGCTGTCGCCCAAGTTTACCGCTATTGATACCGGCAACAAACTCCAGTTTTTTTCCGCTACGCAGCAGGGCTTGTACCACTGGCCGCTGCCGGAAATAAAGGAATACAACCTGGAAAAACTGGTGATTTACTTTGAAGACCTGTTCCAGTTTTTCTCCTTCAGCAAGGGCGTGGCGGTAACCGACCGCTTCTTTACCAGGCCCCTCAAAAAAGACGTGGCAGAACTGAATCTGGCCCCCAAGAAAACCGAAGAACAAGCCACTCGTATTGAAGAATTACGGAAAGTAGAAGGTGAGTTTCTAAACTATAAAAACTTTGAGGACAATGATGATGTGCGCCGCATTGTCTGGAAAATTTACGCCAAAAACAAGGAACTGGTAGTGCGTACGCCGGAAGTGCTGGACCCGTTTGCATCGCACCTGTACCTGTACGCCACTTACCTTGATGGCATTGACGCTGCCGATAGCACCATCGTAGCCCAGCAGGGGCTCAACTATTTTAAAACCGCCGTGTGGAGTATTTACCACCGCCTGAAACAGCAGGGTTTTGACGTACGCTACATACCCGACCAGGAAACAAAATCGGGCAACGTAATGGGGCAGGACAATGAAACCCAACACAAAATTGCCCTAAGCCAGTGGCACAAAAGCGGTGACCTAAAGAATTATGTGAACACGAAGATTGCTTCGGTGGTTTGTATTTCGTCGCTCACCCCGGCGGAGGAATTACAAGCGCTGGCCGATGTAATGCCCCGTGATGCCAGCATCATGTTCATTAAACTGAGCAATAGCTTTAAAAAACAAGGAGCGATAAAATGGCTGCGCTGGCTGTTTCTGGAAGAAGAAAAAGAAGCCGGTAACCGCCACCTGATGCGCTGGAACCTTAGTAGTGACCGGCGGAAGATGCTGCGGAATGAAAAAGTGATTGCAGAGATACTGGAGAAGGCGGAGGCGAGGACGGTGGTGATTTGATAACAGAGATAACTTCTGAAGGTGAACCAAGTTTATAACAGCAATAAGCCTTTAATTAACTCAATAATTGCTGGTACTTTTTATTTCGTTTTCACTTGGGAGGTTGATTTTAGTGAGGCAGTTAAAGGAATATATGCGGTACTAATGCTGTTTCTACCAGGAGTTACATTCCCACTTACAACTACTTATTATTACAAGTCAAAAAAAGAGGACAACACAATAAGATTGATGATACATTTCGCTTTATCGATTATAATCTTTCATGGCATGACTTGGATACTTAGCCTTGAGGGTCAAATTAAATTCATTACTCTTCTAGCAGGTTTCACTGGGTCATTAACTTATTTGGTTACAACACTGATTATACTCAAAACAAAGTTCTCCTTTTCGGAAATCTTATTTGCCACCCTTTTAAGTGGATTAGCGTTTTTACCGTTTGAATTATTTGATTTTAAATTAGTGATGTTAGGATTAGCAATTTTTTTGTGGACAGGTACAAACGGCTATTTGTTGAACTTGAAATACAAACACACCCTAACGCATGTTTCTTGACACATAACCACCTGTTACTTATCTCACAACATTTTTAAAACCGCCATCCATCAACCACCCAAAAACGTTTTCCTTTCATCTCATAGAAAAGTAAAACCCCTATACCGGTTTAGAGTCCGGCAAAAGACTCAAACACTGCACTACATTCCCCATTGACCATTCACTATTCACAATTATGCAAATCGGACGAATACATAGTAATAAAAAACTCTTTTCCCAATTGCTATTGCTAGCGGCACCTACCATTGTACTGGCGTTTTATGTGCTGCGGTTGGCCAACCAGTACTTCGGCATTCTGGGAAATGATTTTGTCAATCAATCCCTGTTTTTCGGCACCGGGCTGGTGGCCGCCACGTTCTTTTATGCCTTCCGGTTTCGGTTCATTACCACGGCGGCTATCTTGGTGGGCGTACTGTTTACCGGGTACAAAACCATCAGCAACGTAACGTTGGGCGAGTTCGATGCCTTTTTTGTTGGCATCAAATTCTTCTTGTTCGCCTTCCTGTTTTCGCTGGGCTGGTTTGTAGGCTATGGCTTCAGCCGGGCACGGTATTTCACCATCGGGTGGAGCGTTTTTCTGCTTGCCGCCATGATTCTTATCGTTAGCCGGGTAACCGAAGTACGAGCCGAAACGCTCATCCTAGCGTTTGCTCCTACGCTGGCTTATAGTTTTTACATCATTTACATGGCCGAACTGCTTCGCAACATGAACGAGGACGAGCCATCGTTTATCTGGTACATCAGCAAGCGGTTTGCAGCTTTTGCGGTGGTAGCGGCGGCACTCATTTTTGGGCTGCTGTTTTACCTGGATGAAGAATTTAAAGGCGTGGAAACCGAATGGGGCGGCGGTGGCAAAGGCAAGGAACAAAAAGAAGGTGGTAACAAACTCACCAAGCAGGATGGCAGTGGCGTAAGCACCCAAAACAACATGGGTCTTACCGGCAACAACCAGAACAACAAAGACAAGCAAAAAAGGCTGCTGTTCGTCAGCAAGCTCGACAACTATTTCAACGACGGCAAAACGCCCAACCCGCTATACTACATCACCGATTACTTCGATAAGTTCGACGTAAGCACCCAAACCTTCGAGATAGATACCACTGCTCCCTACCGGGATTTATTCTCCCCTGACCCCTCCAAAATTCCGCTGTATTTCACTAAGACTGATACCAGCGTATTGCGGAAAATGATGGCCAACAAAATGCGGAAAGTGGTGAATGCTGAAGTGTACAAAACGCTGCTATCATCGCACAGCTTTACCGCCCCAGCCACTTCGTACTTTGTACAGCCCATTAGCGTACCGCCGGAAGATAGCAACAAATTCCGCAGTGCTTACCGGGCCAAAATGAATGTGAGTGCCCTCAACAGCGCCTATTTTGTATACAACCCTGCGGGAGATAAACAACTGGAAACCTTCCAGGAGCAACGCTTTGCCGAACTGCGTACGGTAAAGGATTACACTAGTTTGCCGCAAAATTTTATGCAGTACTACACGTCCATCCCCAAGGGCAATGAGTACGATAGCATCCGTACGCTAGCCAACCAGATTGTGGCAAAGAGCGGTGCTAAAAGCTATGTCGATAAAATCATTTCCCTGCGAAATTACTTTCTAGCAAAGGATGAAAATGGCCTCCCCACTTATTATTATAGCGATAATCCGGGTGTGCCAGGTATGCCAAGTGCCAGTAAGCTCAACTACTTTTTGTTCCAAAATAAGCGGGGTTATTGTGCCTACTACGCTGGTGCTACGCTGTTTTTACTACGGGCTTTAGGCATCCCCAGCCGGGTAGCTACGGGCTTCCTAACCGTTGACCGCAGCGCCAAAAATCCGGGCTGGTATTTCTTTTACGAAGACCAGGCCCATGCATGGGTGCAGGCTTATTTCCCCGGTTACGGTTGGATTGATTTTGACACCACCGTACCGAACCGGGAACAGCAACAAGCCCCGCAGCCGGACGAAACACCACCCCTTACCGTACAGCAAGCCTTTTTGGTAGCCAACGGAAAAGTGGAAAGCGTAGATACAGAAAAGAAAACCATCCGCATGGTGATGGACAAAATGGTGTATTGGGATGAACCTTACGAACTGCCACACAATGTACCGTTAACGCTGGATGTAAAGATTGCCCGGTTTATAAAAGATACTGGTGCTGCTACTATCAATGATGTAAAACCAGGTACTGACATCGTAGCTGTTTCCTACGCCGAAGCATTCAAGAAACTACCTCCACGAGAAGATGATGATGTGTCTAAAGTCATCAGCCGCTTCCCCGATCCGGCCCCGATTGATGAGATAAAAATCATGTCGAGTGAAGACGTGAAAAAAGAAGCCCCCAAGAAAGCCGAACCTGCCACGCCGTTCAACTGGAAACGCAGCTTCTGGATTTTGCTGGGTACCATCGCCTTCCTCGGGTTGCTCGTTATCAGTCTGCCTTGGTTAGTATTC
>CAXTDG010000125.1:0-9769 GCA_964242675.1 uncultured Chitinophagaceae bacterium | reverse complement strand
AATTTCGTCCAGCTTATCGGCTACTTTTTTGGAAATGTAGCTATTGATCTTTTTTACGTTCGGATCACCTTGCAAATAGCTGCGGCTTACGTTCAGCGGAATGTCGGG
This sequence comes from uncultured Chitinophagaceae bacterium, assembly GCA_964242675.1. GTDB lineage: Bacteria > Bacteroidota > Bacteroidia > Chitinophagales > Chitinophagaceae > JAZKFT01. The sequence continues at coordinate 9,661 of CAXTDG010000125.1, read as the reverse complement.
GCTGTCGATTACGCCTTGCAGCATTACCAGAAACTCCGGTACAATATCCTTCACCTCGTCGGTTACAAACACTTGGTTGCTATATAACTGAATTTTATCCTTCTGAATTTCGTAGCTGTGCTTGATCTTCGGGAAGTACAGAATACCAGTCAGGTTGAATGGATAATCTACGTTCAGGTGAATCCAGAACAGCGGCGTTTCGTTAAAGGGATACAGTTCTTTATAGAAGTTCTTGTAGTCTTCGTCAGTCAGTTAACTAGGTTTGCGAATCCAGGCCGGGCTAGTGTTATTGATAGGCTTCAGGTCATCAGCATCTGAATTAACTTCTGTTTCAGCTTCATTCAGATCCTCCAGTTCGTCGTCTTTTTTGGCAGGCTTTTCTTTCGGCTCAGCATTTACATCAATAAAGTAAATAGGCACCGGCAAAAACTTACAAAACTTTTCAAGAATGCCTTTCAGGCGGTATTCGTCCAGAAATTCTTCGCTATCCTTATCTACATGCAAAACAATGTCCGTACCACGGCCTTCTTTCTGTGTGTCTTCAAGCGTATAAGCAGGGCTACCATCGCATACCCAGCGTACCGCCTGTGCATCTTCTTTATAGCTTTTGGTAATGACTTCTACTTCTTCCGAAATCATGAAAGAAGAATAGAAACCCAGCCCGAAATGACCAATGATATTGGTTTCATTCTGGCCTTTATACTTTTGTAAAAACTCTTCCGCACCACTAAAGGCTACCTGATTCAGGTACTTATCAACTTCTTCGCCAGTCATACCAATACCCTGGTCGGCAATGGTGATGGTTTTAGCCTTCTTATCGAGCCGTACTTCAATTTTAGGAGTGCCAATTTCGCCCTTTGCTTCGCCGGTAGCAGCCAGCGTTTTTAGCTTTTGCGTGGCATCCACGGCATTGCTCACCAGCTCACGAATAAAAATTTCGTGGTCGCTGTATAAGAATTTTTTGATAATGGGAAAGATGTTCTCCGTCTGCACCCGGATATTTCCTGTGGCCATTTATGTCAGTTTTAATTGTTATTTGAATGACGACTTGTGCCGCCTGTATTGTTTTGCCCCTTGGTCAAAATCGGTGCCATCCAATGGAAGACTGACATTTTTGCAAGAGATCTGAATTTAAAAAAAATTGCGTCAGCTATATCGGCAATAAAAAACGCCACTGAATGAGTGGCGTTTTGATAAAGAAAATTTTAAATGACTTAAAATGGTGTCAATACGTGCCGTACCCTGAAATTCAGGGTAACAGGAACAGTGTCTCTTTGATTATTAAAAAAAGTAGAATCATAAAGGGTCCTAACCATTTGGCCTGTGAAATTTCCGGAAATGAATTGCCCAAGCGAACCGTACTCCGTCATTGTAATTGTTTGAGAACTATCGAGTGGAGATAATGACGCTTCTTCATTAGTATTATGAATGCCACTATATCCCAAACTAAAGTTAGCAAAGGAAGAAGGAGCGGTAAAAACATGGTTAGCTGCATAATCAAAACTGGCGTACAAATATTTCAACAGCGTTGAATCATAAGCCACATAGTAATAGCTACAATTACCACCTGAAAAACTGCTAGTGTCTTTCCATCCATTACGATAATACTCAGAAGTATTAGCTGTCATTGCTACTCCATTCACCGTCATATTAAAAAAGGTATTGGCCATAACACCACAGGCAGTTAGTACACCTGCATTTACTGTAGTACCCACCAGGTTAATGGTTTGCGTATTGCCCTGTTGCTGTGTGGTATTATCTACCGCTATTATCTGGGCCGTGGTATTGCCAGTACATTTGATGAAAGTGTAGCTAAAAGCACCAGCAGTAAGGCCGGTAAATTCGCTATAGCCATTGGTGGTAATTTGTACATACCCATCAGCAACGGCTGAGCCGGAGCAGGCCACTACGCTACCCGTAATGGTGATGGTGTTTTGCGTAACGGCTACATTTCCTAAATCAACATCAGCGGCATAAGGCCCGATGTTGTTGCTTAAAATAGCGGTGCCGCAGCGGTCAAGTACTTCGAAAGTAAGGGCGGAGCTTTTGGGTACGAAGCCATCTACATAGCCGTTATTATCCGTGTAATCATACGCATATCCATAATTGGTACTGCTGATGCGAACTTTAGCACCTGCAATTGCCTGTCCTGCGCTATTCACTACGTGTGCTTTTAGTTTCACATAGTTGTAGGGCAAGTCACAGTTCCAGAAAGTAAAGTGCTTTACATCGCCTTCGTAGTTGTCGCCTACTTTGGTAGCAACGCCTTCTTCTTTCCAAAGGCCAGTGCTATCATTAAAATACCATAGCGGAATAGTTGCTGGAGCGGTGGCTGATAAAGATGCCGGGATAGCCATGTTTAAGGAAGCCACCATGCCGTTTTTAATCTGCAATTTCTGACCGTTATCGCTTTGCAGTTCTACGGCTACCATGCCGAAACTCTGCAAGCCTGATGTACTGCCTGCAGTAGTGGTGCCTCGAAGGTCGCCGGGCATACGGTCGTTTACATCCGTAGTAGTAGGGTTGATGTACTGGGTATAGACCATCACGGTACCGTTGTAAGGCTGACCGGTAGTGGTAACAAAACTATTTGGCTCAAAGTGAACGGTTCCGGTTCCGGAGCGGAAGTCAACATCACCGCCACTGCCAGCACTAAGGCGGGCAGAAACGGTTTTGCGTAGCAACTGAATGCGAACAAAATTGTTGCTATTGCTACGGGCAAAAAAGGTACGACTACCCTGGAAGTAACCAGCTTTAGATACGGTTACAAAGCTTTCGCTAGTAGTAAAAGAGGCACTTTGGAATTTGAAAATCCCGTTTTTGTCGGTGGTTGTGGTGTTGATACCTGCTTTTACAGCGGCGCCTGAAACCGGCATACCTGATTCATCGGTTACCCGGCCTTCGACGCTGGAAGTGCCGAGAATATTTTTAGAATCAATATCGCCGGTAATTTCTTTTTGGCAACTGATAATGAAGAACAGCGTAGAAACAAGCAAGCAGATAAAGCCTAATGTTTTGTAAGAGGATTTGAGCATAAAGCAGTTTAGCGTTAATTTTTGGTTTATGTGCCAAATATAAAAGATGTAACTGCAAAAAATACATTTCGCAATAATGAGTGTGGATGGAATGCTGGACGTAGCGCCTTATGCAAATAAAAAATGGCCACCCTTTTTTGAGTAGCCATTTCGTACACTTAAATTTAGAAATATGCTTATGCTACTACGGTAGCTTCTATTTCTACTTTCAGCTCCGGAAAGGCCAGGGCTTTTACTTCTATCAAAGTGCTAGAAGCTAGTACGTGGTGTTGTTTCATCCAGCCTACCAGTGTGCCATAAGCCTGGAAGAAATCAGCAATAGAAGTGGTGTATAGGTTGAGGCGTACGATGTTGGCGCATTTGTAATGAGCCTTTTGAACAACTTGTTCCAGGTTGCTGAGGCAAAGCTGTATTTGTTCGCTCATGGTGCCGGGTACGGGTTGGCCTTGTGCATTCATGGCGGCCTGACCGGCACAGTAAAGTGTGCCTTTGTTATTGGTGACTTCGATGGCTTGAGCATAGGCGAAATTATCCTGCCACTGCCAGGGGTTGATGGCTTGCGTGTTCATGGGTTGGTTGTTTTTTGTTTTTAAGGATAGGTTTTGAAAATGAGGTGTCAGCCTGCTGATGCACAGCAGGTATAAGGATTGAAAAAAATGGTTATGGATGAATGATGGCAGCGCTAAACGACTGCTAGGCAGAGGAGCGCCAGGGATAGGAGCTAAGTACCCCGCAAAGCGCCGAAAGAAAATTAGATAGCAAAGCTGCGTTGCTAAGACGGCGCTGCGGAGTACTGCGGATAGCCCGGCCCGCAGGGGGCGCCCTAAATAGTTATTCTGCTCTGCAACTTTTTCACCAATCGGTCTGACCTGCGGTGCCGACCGGTTTAGGATAGCGAGTACCTGCCGTAGTAAGTGACTTTGGTGTTTTTGATAAGGCTGGGTAAGGTGCCGGTAAATTCTTTAAAATCCCGGATAAAGTGTGCTTGGTCGGCGTAGCCAAGTTCGTAGGAAAGACCTGCCCAGCCGCCATGTTGCTCCAGCCTCTGCAACTGTGTGAAGGCATTGCGAAACCGGATAATACGCATATAGGTTTTAGGCCCGGTACCAATGGTGGTGCGAAAGCTGCGTTGTAGCTGGCGTGGGCTAACGTATACCTGTCGGCAAACATCGTCCATAGAAATGTTGCCACGGGTGGAGCGAATGAGTTTGACAGCTTCGATGGTATAGTCTCGTTCGGGGCGCTGTTTGCGGATTTGGGATAAGAGAAAAGCTTCGGCCTGTGCTACCAGGGCAGGCATACCACCGGTAGTGTCTGCCAGCTTTTCGGCAAATAGATCCGCTTCTCTGCCTACTACATTTTGCAGTAGGGTAAAATTGCTATAAACAGTGGAAGAGGGTGTGTTGAACAAGAGATAAAATACCTCGGGCTTCATGCGGATGCCGAACTTGCGGGTGTTGCCATGTGCCCGCCAAAATACCGGCTCCTGGTACATGCCAGCCATAAAAATTTTGGGTAATGGCATCCAAGTGCCGTTTACACAAACATCGCAAGGGTAGTCGTCGAGCTGAACAATAATTTCGACCATTCCGAAAGGCAGGCAGCTTTGAGTAGGCGAGATGTCGGTAGGGGCGCCACCAAAATTGAAGAGCCAATAACAATCAACATAAGGCTGTAAAGCAGCGGAGGGTTTTACTTCCTGGTAACCGATGTTCATGGGATATATTTTGCAGGTTGGTTGTAGAAGCGACTATTTGTAAATGTGTATGGTGTGAGGCTAAAGAGGCAATTGACTTAATTGAATCTTAAGTAAGAAGTGTGCTGCAAACATATTTGGGAGTGGGTGGGGCTGCAACAGCATAAATATGTTGTTTATAGGGTGTGGACGGGGTAAGTGACTAGCATGAATTAGTTAAGATTGAGAGCAATGAAACGGGCTTGTGGCAGTTCTTCCTGCGCCATTTGTACGAACATATTATACACGGGTTCAGGAGCGCCCATTTTAATGCCAGTCATCCAGGCGCTGATTTCGCCATTGTTGATGCTACGCATCATCCAGCGGCTTTCTGCCATCAGTACGGGTGGCGGGATAGAAGCTACAATCTTGTGTTCCATTTCTAGAATTTCCCCATCAGTAAAATGCTTCCATAACAATGGCAGTAATACTCTTTCTTCCTTGTTCATGTGGTACAGGTTGAAGGCAATGAACTCATTGAGTGCATAGAAGATTTCCTGCCCGGCGGCTGCTTTATCATCTACATCTGTTGCGGCTTTATAAGTGGCAATTTGGCTACGCAGATTATTGCTTAACTGATGGTCGACAACGTGGTCTTTTTCTAGTTCTTCGGTAATGGCGGATTCTTTACTGGCAATGTTGTCGAGGATGAAATGGTCTTCGTGGTCGGCATGGGTATCGTAGCATTCGAGTACGTGTTCCAGGCTGGCAATGGTGGCATAGGCTGTGGTAGCGGCGAAGTCAGTTTTTTGCACATCAATCTGTGCCTGGAAGAGCATGTGGCGCAAGCCTTTGTGAATGTTGTTGAACACATTGTAACGGTTTTTTGTGGTGGTCATGTTGGTTGATTTGATAGGGCAAAACTATCTGCGCCAACTGCCGTTGCATTGTATAAAAGCGACATTCCTTTTTTGGAATGGATGAGTGGTTTTTGGGGGAGATGAATGGTAGAAGAGAATAGTATTTGGTGGCAATAGCTATTGGAGCAATACAAGTGTTGCGCTATACAGATTACCTTTGACGTATCAGCCTTTTAGCTTCCAGTTCCTCATCCAGCTTGTCGTATTTCAATCCTTTAAAACTAATAACAACAGATGATGCTAAAAAATCATGAATAGCTCTTCTTTTGGGATTTAAAAACATAGTTATCAGTTCGGCAATAAACCACCATAGCCAAGCATTGCTAATAATATTTTCAGCAAGAGAACTTATGCTGTCAGAAGATATCTGCCCAAATATTTGCAAACCTAAAATTAGGAGGGCAACAATTTCCAGAATGATCGGAAAGACATCTCTTAGGAAGGCTCTTTTAATACCTATCACTTCTTGCTCATTAATGTCAAACACTTTGATGCCCATAAAAAATTTACCGACTGTCTGCCCACTTAAACCTGTTAGCAGAACATTATACAAGATGATAAGAAAAGATTGTGCAACTGTCCAAATAAAAGTAGAATAAGGGTTGGCGGGATTTATAAGTTGAGCTGCTAAAAAAGAAATAGGAAGCAACACAAATCCATCTATAATTCCGGCTCCAACTCTTCTCCAAAAAGAGTAATATCTTTCCATAAGGCTTTAAATGTACATTTTGTAATGAAGCATTGACGTTGTAAGCATTAGCAACAAATTCAGCCTGCCAGATTAAGTTGGTTGCAAAACTACTTTGCTCCGCTTTGTGTCTCATTGAGTATTAGATGCCCAAGCCAATAACCTGAGCATAAAAGAAAAAAAGAGTACGACAGAGCAAACTCATCACTAGGGAAGTGGTTGCTCTTTAGGTGGCTTTGGGCAAGAACCCTCGCCATGACGGACGTACAAACCACCTTTATCTGGTTATACCACCTAAAATATCCCCTCTGGAGAGGGGATATTTTAGGTCAAGAGAGGGGTTATAACACGTGGTAAAGGGGGATATAACCGGTTCGGAAGGCCCAATATCCCGTCAGAGAACGGGTTGTTATAGGTTGCCAGAGGGGGTAAAACCCCTTGTCAGACGAGTTAAAACAGGTACAGGAACGGGATATTACTCCCTTACCTACCACCTATAACCGGTTGAGTAACGGGATATAGGTAGTTATACAACTGGTTAAACTAGGCTAGACATTAGTTTTAAGGATACACTTTAGCCTTTACCGAGGACAGCTTCACATCTTTCAGTCCTTCGCAATCCTGTATAGATACATTGCTTACTTCCTGCAATACAAGTAAGGATTTATTGCTTCCTTTTTCGGCAGCTACATTTTGCAGCTTTACCCCTTTTACATCAATCAATTGTATGGCGGGCCGTATTTCGCTGCCTAGTAAATGAAGGTCAATATTGGCCAGTTCTATGTTTTTTACATGCCTTATGAAGAAGCCATAGGTAGGCAGCACACCAAACTTCTGCGGCTCCGGATACACCTTTTCATACTCCGGTACTTCCTGCTGAATACGGGTAACTGGAGAATCCAGCGGACGGTACCAAATGCTGATATTGCTCAACCGAATATCTTCAATATCGTGGCCGGGCAAGCCGCTGATAAGTGTTGAAAAATGGGAGTCTGCATTGTACACTACTACATTATTAATATTAATGCGGCGTAGCTGGCCAACAGGCGTACCTGCAGGCCCCCGCATACGGCCACCTAATCGCAAAAAGATAGGGGAGTTTACAACGTCTCGCATGGTGATGTTGCTGATGGTTACATCTTCCAGTAAGGCACCATCTACCGTTTCCAGCGCCAGCCCCCTGCAGTACTCAAACACACAATTGCTAATGGTTATATTCCTGAAACCGCCGTCCGATTCGGTGCCAAATTTTATGCGTCCGGTAGGGCCTTCTTTGTCCGGTACCAAGGATGCTTCTTTTCTGCCATACGTACCGTTGTAAAAACTGCCCCGGTCGAAGCCGGTAACGCTACAGTTGGTAATGGTTACATTTTCGGTAGGCAGGGCATAACCCAATGCAAACGAGCTTTTCAAGCAAATGGCATCGTCCCACGGCGAGTTGATAGAGCAGTTAGAAAGGCGAACGTTTTTGCAGCAGTCAATGTCCATTCCATCCCGGTTGGTGTCCATCTTCAGGTTATCAATTGTTAGGTTATTTACACCAGTTGCCAGCAGTCCAAAATGCCCGCCGTATAGAATAGTAAAATCTTTCAGTATTACATTTCGGCATAGCTTCAATGCAATGGCTTTATTACCAACCGGGGCCCGGAAAGGGCCGCCTCTTGATAAGCCTTTTCCATAAATAACGCCGGGCCCTAGTATAGAAATATCTTCTTCACTTTCGGCCCAGATAAGACTATTGTGCCAGTGGCTATGGCCAAAATCCTGGAAAGTATCGTTGGAGGCTGGTTCGGGTACATCGTAGCCTGTTTCTCCCACCGGTGCGGCTGCTACCAGCATGGCGCCTTGCTCCAGGTATAATGAGATATGGCTTTTGAGATGAATAGAGTAACTGAGATAAATACCAGCCGGAAAATAAACCGTGCCGCCGCCGGCATTTGCCGCTGCGGCAATAGCAGTATTAATAGCCGTGGTATTGATGAATGCACTATCGCCTTTGGCGCCAAAATCTTTTATGTTGAATGTGGTAATGGGTGCAGCATTTACCCTTGATAATAAGCAGATAAGCATTATTGAAATAAGGCAAGAGATACGTCTAGTTTGTTTCATGTGTATACCTATTTGCAATCGTTAAATAGCAAGCCAAAAATAGTTGATTGTTATTCTTGCTCCCGTCATTGCGAGTCCCGTACGTACGGGACTCGCAATGACGGATCACAAGCATTTTTCTGTATTGGCTTTAGCCGAAATTTGCTTAAGTCAGTTGGGCTAAAGCCAATACAAGAACAACAACCCCATCCACGCCTTAAAAGGCGTGGCAATTCAACCGAATGCTTTTTTACCAATTATTGCACACCACCACAGATCAGCCCTCAGCATTGTACAGGATAGTAATTTAGGAAAAAGTGAATGTCTTTGGCTGAGCGGTTGTAGTACTTTACCGGCTTACATTGCGCCATTGCTTTATATCATTTTGCCAGCCCTTATGAAAAAAAAATACTTCCTGGTTTTCTTTGGCTTTTTATTCATTTTTCAAGTAGGTATAGCCCAGCCTAAGCCCAACGATGCAACGGCACCACTGCACCTATTGCAGCCAGATTATCCTACCCCTTATAAAGCGGTAACGGCTTCTGAAATAAAGACGGTACTGGATAGAGTGTTCAACTTTTTAGATACGACCACCCCGGCACAATTTATCAACCGCAGCACCGGGCAACCCATTACTTCTTTATCGGCGGCTGATACCAATACCACTTTCAAGCAGGGCGCTTTTCGGCTTACCAGTTACGAGTGGGGCGTTACCTATGCAGGTATGCTGGCTGCCGGAGAAGCCTCTGGCGATAACCGCTACACCACCTATGCCAGGCAGCGGGAAGAACTGCTGGCGGATGCTTTTACCAGCATGAAAACACTATACCAGAAAACGCCCCAGGCTGCTAACCCGCTACGGGGGCTGGTAGCACCACATGCACTGGACGATGGTGGTGCCATAGCAGCAGCCCTCATCAAAACCATTCGCTCCGGGGATAACAATGTAAACCTGCGGCCGCTGGCAGAAAGCTTTGTGACCTACATTTCTACCAAAGAATTCCGGCTAACAGACGGCACGCTGGCCCGCAACCGGCCGCAGCCCAATACGCTATGGCTGGATGATTTATTTATGGGCGTACCAGCGCTGGCGCAAATGGGCAAACTAACCGGCGACAAAAAATACTATGACGATGCAGTGAAGCAGGTAATACAGTTTAGCAAACGCATGTGGAATGCCGAAAAGGGCCTGTATATGCATGGCTGGGTGCAGGAAATGGATGTGCATCCGCAATTTCATTGGGCTAGGGCCAAC
>CAXTDG010000124.1:0-9772 GCA_964242675.1 uncultured Chitinophagaceae bacterium | reverse complement strand
GTTTACATCCAACGCTGCCGATAATTCCGACAGTGCTAAATTCTATCTAGGAAAAGCCCAGCAACAACAAACGGAGCGTCGTTACCGGGACGCTGAGGTTAGCTATCTTAAAGCAGTTGATTTTCAGCCGCAGAATTCCGCTATCTATTCTTCCTTGGGTAAATATTACCTGGAAGTAAGAAATTACAGCGCTGCATTGCCAGTATATGAGCGCCTGTACAAGTTAGAACCTAACAATGCCGCAGTTCTATCTCAACTGGCCGATTTATCTTTCAATTTGAAGAAGTATGCCGACGCTACTAAATATTTCGAGACGCTGAAAGGCATGCCCGAATTTAGCGATGTAGATGCCGTGAAATTGGGTAAGGCTTACTTGCAGGACGAAGACTATGCAAAAGCTACTGCTGCCTTCGAAATAGCTATTAAGAAAAATAACCAGAATTCGGATGCTGCTTACCAGTTGGGCCGCTGTTATCTGGAAGTAAGTAATTTTAAAAAAGCCATTGCTTACTACCAGCAGGCTACCGATTTACAACCTACCAAACATGCCTGGATTTTCGAATTAGGCATAGTGTTTTTCAACAACCAGGACTTTCCTAATGCAGTAGCGCAGTTTGAAAAAGCTTTAGCTGCAGGTATGCCACGTAGTAGTACGTACCTAGAGAACTTAGGCATGGCACAGATAGGTACTAAGGATTTTGAAAAGGGTATAACTACGCTGGAAGAATTGTTGAAAAAGAAACCTAATGATCAGGATGTGCTATTTCAGGTGGCGCAAACCTGGTACCGCAATGGTAAGTACCAAAATGCAATTGATAGTTGGCAGCGGGTAATGACCGTGGACGAAAGCAACTACCGGGCAATGTATATGCAAGGTATGGCTTACCAGAAAATGGGTAAAATAGAAAAAGGTCGTGAAGTTTGTGACTTGGCCATTGTAAAGGATCCTGCATTGGCTAAGCTACGCCAGGAGAAGTTCCAGTTTTAAATATCCTTTTTTATCTTTTGATATAACAGCCGCACCGCTTCTGTACTTTCCAGATGTTGTGCGGCTTTTTCGTTGCTGAAAGGCTTATCTATTTTAGTGAGGATGTACTTCTGAAAACATTGAGATACTAATTCATTTTTGCTCTGCTGGTATCTGTTTAGAAGTGAAGTTGAATGTAGCAGTAGTTTTACCAACGCCGTTTGTGCCAGCTATTATATAAAGCGTTGGGGTGCTCATTTTATATAATCTTCCTCTGGTACTATTTCTTTTCTGCCATCAGCATACTCAGCATAAATATGCCCATTTTCGCTGGTGTAAATAGGCAGCCCTTTTGAAAATGCTTTCTCTTTTGCCCTACGGGTAATATTGCGGGCCGCTTCTTCAAACTCTTCTGAGGTCATGTCAAAGCTGGATTTCTCAACTCCGCCATAAGTAACTAGAATAGGCTGATAAGGTGATTTATCATCTGCCATAAGATAACAATTTATAAGCTAAAGGTAAGACTACCCTTTTGGCTTGTTGGCTGGAGTTTTTACTTTGACATTTCGCTTTATCTGCTTTGCCTGTACTTTTTTATCAGCATTCTTTTCTGATTGTTCATTCAGTTTACCCTCATTAATGCCTCCTGCGTCATCCATCAGCAGATCAGGACGGGGTTCGTTGCCTTCTTTCAGGGCTATGCCTTCCAGTACATTTTCAACGTAAGTCCACTTACCGTTTTGCCATTTCAGGCCTTCAAAATCACCATCAGGGATGTAAGTATATTTTTTCTCCGGCTCTTTACTTTCACTTACAAGGTGGTCAAAAACAATAACACCTTTTTCATCATCATAAGTAAGGCGGGCCCGACCTTCTTTTTTAAATTCAATATTAAAACGTTTCCAGCTTCTTTGCCACAAGCTATCATTACCACCGAAGTTGAAGTAATCGCCGCCAAATTGAGGCTGCCCATTGGCTCCAAAAGTTAGAATATCAACCCATTTTTTTGTGCTGCGTAAGCCATTTTCGTCGTAGCCAAGTAAAGTATAAACTTTTTGCCCATTGGAAAGTTGGTTCTGAATGATCTTGTAATAAATGGCACCAATCCAATTGCTTGCCTGCCGTACAGTATCATTGGGCTCATCACCATATTCCGAAGCATCAAACAAGGGAAATAACGATAAGCTGCCGTCAGGTATATTTTTTTGGATGGCTCCTTTTTGACGGAAAGTTTGTTCGTCTATTTCGTAGTGCCAAGTGAAAATGCGGAAACTACTGTCTTTCGGATATTGGATCGTCATGGTTTCAACCGAATCGAAAGGATAGTAGAAACTGTTAGGCATCTTCAGTGCTCTCACCAGGCTGCGAGTGAACAGATCATCATTTCTAATGCGGTCGGTTACAATCGAATCTTCCAAAATGTCGCCGCCCAGGTCGCTCAGAGTGTCTTGTATCCGGTTGAGCAGCAGGCTGTCGTTTACTGCCAGTTTTCGCTGGGCAAATAATGTAGAAGAAAGCAGGAGGGAAGCACCAAGAAGAATCCGTTTCATAATGGAACAGCAATTTACTCACTGCCCATACAACGTAGGTTATCCCGTCGTTATTTTAACAACGGCTTGCAGCGATCTAGCTTTAAGCTTTTGTAAAGCTTTCAAAATTATCTCTCAGGTAAGCGGCAGCTTCGTAAAGCGAAGGAAACTTAGCGTCGTACAAATTTTTGTCGGCTAATTGCACTTTTTGTTCACTAAGCGTGGTGGTTAACAAAATGGTTTTCATGCCCACATTTCGGCCAAATTGCATATCGCTCAGGTTATTGCCAATCATAATGCTGCGGGCAAATTCAATCTGTGGGTAATCGGCTTTTGCCTGGAAGGCCATACCGCTGTTAGGTTTGCGATTGACGTGGTCGTCTTCCCCTTCGGCGGCGTAATAAATTTTATCGATGCGGCCACCGGTTTTAGCCACTTGCTCCAGCAGGTAAGCATGAATGCGATGCAGTTCTTCAAGTGGCGTCATGCCCCTGAAAACACCCCGCTGATTGGTAGCAATCACAATGGTTTCGAATAAATCGTTCATGATATCGATGCCTTCCAAAGAGTCGGGGTATAGGTGAAACTGACCTAGGTTATTTACATAAATCTGCTCTACCGGCGGTTCTTCATTTATTACGCCATCCCTATCTAAAAAAAGTGTCCAGTTATTCATGTTACGATTATTAAGCGGCGGCAAATATGCAATAACTAAAGCAAAGAAGAAGGTAAGTCCGGAAAGTTCGGAAGAAGGTTCACTCGTTTACTTGTTCACCTGTTCACACTGTTAGAGAGCCGCCGTTTAAAGTTTCAGAAGCTAAGCACTGCTGCTATGGTTCTTATATTGTTCATTGTTCATTTGTATTTTTCATTCTTCCCGACTTGCCAATTCTCTGTTGGCACGTTCGTAGTCTTCCGGAATACCAATATCAATAAAGTAAGCATCGTTTACCTGTCCATAAAATGTATTTCGCTGTACGCCTGCTTCCAGGTAATCTTTCTCGAAAGAAAATTTTTGGGAGAATGGTTGCTGTAAAAAAGCCGGAACATTTAAAGCATACAAGCCTCCGTTAATATGGCCTTCAACAAAAAACTGCTTTTCCTGAAATGCTGTAATCAATCCGGTTTCATCAGTTTGTACAGCACCGTAGCGATCAACATTACGCATCGGTTTTAAAAACAAAACGCACTCGGCAGTTCCGTTTTCCAAAATCGGTAGGGTGGCAGGCAAGGCAACTTCATAAAGTGTATCACCATTGGTAGCCAAAGCATATTTACCTCGTACCAACCGGGCAGCTTTTACTATAGCGCCACCCGTACCAAGCGGTTCATCTTCCACCGAAAAAGAAATGTCCCACCCGCTAAACTGCTGCTGCATATGTTGTTCAATAGCTTCTGACCGGTACCCCAGCGCCAGGATAAAATGAGAAATGCCTTGCTTTTGCAGGTAATGCAGTACATAATCAATAAATGGCTTACCTGCCACTGGTGCCATACATTTTGGCAATTGCGGCACCGCACTTTGCAGTCGGGTTCCCAGCCCTCCAGCCAATATTATTGCTTCAGTAATCATGCTTCAGGAAGTTTAAAGTCTAAAGTTTAAGGTTTAAAGTGCAGCATGTTATGCAGTGTTGCTATTCATCAGGCAGATCAGAATCCATTCACCATTCATCATTAGCTACTACATCGTCCAAGTGGTGAGCCCATGCTTGGTAAAGGAAAAATTTCTCACATCTCCGCCCATTTTATTTAGAACCTCCGAAACAGCATACCGAGTATTACCAGGGCAATAGAACACAAAAAAACCACCACCACCAGCGCCACTAATTTTACCACCAGTAGCACCGGCTGCTTTAGCAGCGTCATAAATTTCGTCAAGATGTGGATTGCTGATGCTGGCCGCCATCAGTCGCTTTTGCGAAAAACCAAAATCCAGTATCTCCCCAATTTCATGCAGGCGGCCTTTTAGCAATGCTTCTTTCATTAGCCTTGCCTGCTCCTTCAATTGATGCATGGCATCTATACTTGCTACGTTTTTGTTGTGTACGTTTTGCTGCTGCTCTTTGATAATGGTAGCGCTTTGGCGGCTGGTGCTGGTAAAGTATAATACCAGATTTTGCTCTAGTTCATGCAGGTATTCAGTACGAATACGCAGCGGGTTTACAATCACTTTGTCTGATGTATAGAACTCCATAAAATTGACGCCACCAAATGTGGCTGCATACTGGTCTTGTCGGCCACCGGCCAGGCCCAGATAGGTGCGTTCTATTTCGTAAGCGTAGTGGGCAATATCGTAATCGCCAAGCGGCAGGCGCAGCATTTCAGTAAATGCTCCAATAATGGCTACTACCAAAGTACTACTGGTGCCCAAACCGCTACCTGCCGGAGCATCGGTATATGTAGTGAGCTTAAAACCCGTTAGCGGTAGAGCATAATCCTGCTGAATTTTGTTGTACACACCTTTTAGCAAGTCCAGCGTACCATCAAGCGGTAATTGGTTGGTCCAGTTGTAGCGCAGTTCTTTTCGTTGGTCTACGGCATGTAGAATAATTCCATTTTCTTCAATCGGCTCTATGGAAGCATAAGCATACAGGCTAATCGTTGCATTGAGAATAGCACCCCCAAATTCATCGGCATAGGGGCTAACATCGGTTCCGCCACCGGCCAGCCCAATGCGTAACGGTGCTTTACTACGGTAAATCATGCGGCTAATGTAGGAAAGGAAAAGACCGAAAGTCCGGAAGACGGAAAGACCGTAAGAATAAAACAGTTAAATAAAAGTTTTATGAGACAAAAAGTCTTGCCAAACGGAACCTCGATTTGGTTGTTATTTTGATTGCTGACTATAAAAACGTAAGTAACAGTTAGTTTCGATTTGTAATTATGAGTGCTACAAAAGAAAAACTTCGGATTGATAAATACCTCTGGGCTATACGGCTTTTTAAAACCCGCAGCCTGGCTTCTGATGCCTGCGAAAGTGGAAAGGTAAAGTCTGGCGGCATTAACGTAAAGCCTTCCAAGAGCGTAGGCATTGGCGATATATACGAGGTGAAGAATGAAGCCCGCAAATTTGTAATTCGGGTGACAGGACTGCTGGACCACCGGGTGCAATATGCGGAGGCCATCACTTTTTATATAGACGAAACGCCGGAAGAAGATAAAACCGTAGCCAAGTACCAGCCATCTGCTTTTGAAACCGGCAAACGCCTGAGCAAAATTGGCCGCCCCACCAAAAAAGAACGGCGGGATCTGGATGGGTTTATGGATTAAAATCGTGAGGCGTTAATCGTCAATTGTGAATGCTATTCACACTGTAAAAAATTATGCTACAAGCATCTGACTTAAACCTTTACGATTTATTATGGTAAATACAGATTTTTATAAACAACTAAAGGCCGAGTGCGATGCAACCAGCGTTACGCTGGTTGCCGTTTCCAAAACCAAGCCTGCAGAAGAGATTATTGCTCTATACAACCTGGGCCAGCGGGACTTTGGCGAAAACTACGTACAGGAACTGGTAGAAAAAGAAGCCGCTCTGCCGAAGGATATTCGCTGGCATTTCATTGGGCATTTACAAAGCAATAAAGCAAAACAGATTGTACCATTCGTTCATCTCATCCACAGCGTTGATAGCGCTAAATTGTTGCAGGAAATAAATAAGCAGGCTGGTAAGATTGACCGCATTTCCAGCTGTCTACTTCAAATGCACATAGCCCAGGAAGAAACCAAATACGGTATGGATGAAACGGAACTAACCGAAGCCATACAATTAAAAAACAGTCTGCCAAATTTAGAAGTGAAGGGCTTAATGGGAATGGCCTCCTTTACCGATAATCAGGAACAGGTAAAAACAGAATTCAGCCAGTTAAAAAAATCGTACGACCACTTTTTTCAACCCCCCACTACCCTTTCTATGGGCATGAGCGGTGATTATAAATTAGCCATTGAGCAAGGAAGCAATATGATACGGGTTGGTAGCCTGCTGTTTGGCGCAAGGAAGTAGTCTAATTAATTTAAAAAGGCAAATCAGCTTTGATTCATCAAAGCTGATTTGCCTTTTGCTTATTGCCAATTGCTTTTTATCTTTCGTATTACTATTGTTGCTGCTGCTGTTGCTGCTGGGCAAAAAAATGGCGGGGAATGATAGCCGGAATGATAATTCTTTCCTCATTCATTATCACTTGTGTATGCTCTTCAAACTGGTGGCCATCTTCGTAGCCAACGCTTACATACACATGCAGCTTTTGATTAGCCATACCTTTAAAGGTACCCTTGGCCGGGCTGCAATCGCTGAAGCTGCGGCCTACTGCCAGTATAATGTGGCTGGTATTTACCCAAATATTATTCGTAGGGTCAATGCCTTTCCAGCCCTCTGCCTCCGTCCATATTTCTACCCAGGCATGGGTAGCACCCTCGCCACGCAGTCCATCTTTGTTAGGGCAAATGTAGCCGCTAATGTACCGGCTGGGGATACCTGCCGTACGTAGCATTTGCAACAGCAGATGGGCAAAATCCTGGCAAACACCTTTGCGGTGTTTTAGTATTTCGTCCACTGTTGTTTCGATAGTAGTGATGCCTTTTTCGTAAGTAAAATTATCAAACACATAGTGGCTACACCATTCTGTAAAGGCGTAGACATCCACTGCGTTGGGTGCCTGTTGTAGTATTTCCTCAATGGCATTTGTCGAAGCAATTACATCGGGCCGGTTGTATTCCAGCAGCATTAGGGGGCTAAGCGGCTCCCGCTGAGGAATAACAGCATCGGCAACTTGTATTACCAAACGGCTATCAATTACCAGTTGAAAATGCGGTTCGGTAAGTGAAAAGGTACCCACCTTATTGCCCCAGTAGTCAGTAAACGTATTAATTACCGGGTCGCCGGTAATGGTAAGTTCCTGTTGTAGCAATTGCTGAACAGCCGACCGG
This sequence comes from uncultured Chitinophagaceae bacterium, assembly GCA_964242675.1. Lineage (GTDB taxonomy): Bacteria > Bacteroidota > Bacteroidia > Chitinophagales > Chitinophagaceae > JAZKFT01. The sequence goes on along the minus strand of CAXTDG010000124.1, from coordinate 2,350 downwards.
TACGGGTAAATTTTGATCTGGTTGGTACTATCTACCACCGGAGCATCGTACTCGTAGCGGGTAATATGTTGGATTTTGTAAATGGGCATTTTAGTGAATGGTCAATGGTGAATGGTCAATGCTGTTCGTGAGGGGTGAATTGTCAATCGTGAATGATTATGACACTTTGGTTTTTCTCTTGGTCGTCCGGACTTCCCGTCTTGCGGTCTTTGGCTAATAATATGAAAAGAAAGTATGACCAACCAGCTGTTGCAGTTCGCCTACCTGCTGCTTGATGGACTGAATGAAATTTTTGAGTCCCTTTTCGGCAATATCCTCTTGGCTGGCGTAGGCAATAGTGGCATATAACTTTCCCATTCGCCGCTTCATTTCACCAGCTTGTATATCACTGTTTTCGTCCAGGATTTTTTCGAGATAGTGACCAATACGTTTAACGGAGTAGAAAATGCTCCGAGGGAACTGGGTATTGAAAAAGGCCATATCAATAATATTTTCAGTAGGATTGCCAGTGCGATACTGTTTTAAGTATAATTCGTAGCCGCTGAGGCATAGCAGCAAATTGCGCCAATACAGAATGTGGTGCGTACTAGAAATATCGTACTTCATGCGGGTGAAACGGGCATCCATCAACTCCAGCGTTTGCAGGCACCGCTCCATATAGCGGCCCAGGTTCATGAAGTGCCAGCCCATACTGCGGGGCATGGTAATGTCGGTAACGCCATAGTATAACAAGCTATCCTCAATCAGATTATCCAGCAGGGGTACTTGTCCACCATCGGCCAGCATCTCATCTGCATTGGCCTCATTAATGCGGTGATATGCCTGGTTGACGGCTTCCCAAACTTCTTGGGTGATGTGGTCCTGAGCACCACGGGCATTTTCCCTAGCACGGGTAACCAGCACCTTTAGGGAGTTGGCTTCCTGCGTATTGAATAGCATGTATTTCATTACATCGTTCATGGGGCTGCCGCCAGTTGCTTGGTAAGGTGTGCCTTCATTGCCGGCAGAAAATACGTCCAGCTTTTCCTGCCAGTCGAAAGGTTTTTCCTTGGAGGCATCGAAAGAGGAAATGTAACCGGTACGCAGGGTACGCAGCAGGCCATCTGTCCGCTCCATGTAGCGGTTCATCCAAAAAAGGCTATCAGCTATGCGGGAAAGCATGTATTGTTCTGTTTAAATTTTAAAGTTTAAGGTTTCGAAACCTAGGAAGTGCTACTAAACCTTATCCTTTCAAATGATCAAAAAGCTGTGTGTAAAAGTGGAATGTGATGATAAGTGTTAGAGGAGAACTTGAAAGCAGAAATGTTGCAGTTGAAAACGGATTCTGCTTAATTGATTTTTATCTGAATGCCATATCTCAACTATCATCAATGTTCCAAATAAAGAAAGTATGAAAGCAAGAATTAAATACCCATAATTTCCATCGTAACTCACAAATTGAGCATAATAAACTAACCACCAAATCGCCAGTATTAACAAGGCTAAAGTTGTCTTGTAAGCGATTTTTATCAATAAATTCGGCTTCATAAATCTAATAGGGGCTGAAGGAATCGCCTGTCTCAAATCTTTTCCTACGATTCTAACACCCAGGTATCCTTACTGCCGCCGCCTTGTGAGGAATTTACTACCAGACTACCTTCTCGAAGTGCTACACGGGTGAGGCCGCCGGGGACGATCTCAATACCGTCGGGGCCACATAAGGCGTACGGTCGAAGATCAACATGGCGGGCCTGCAACTTGCCATCAATAAAGCAGGGTGCAGTGGATAATTGGATAATAGGCTGGGCAATAAAGGATCGGGGATCTTCATGCATGGCTTTTATGCAGCCGGTCAATTCTTCTTCGCTGGCTTTGTTGCCCATCACCAATCCATAGCCGCCGCTTTCGTTTGTCTTTTTCACCACCATATTGCGAATGTTCTTTTCGGTATATTCTAGCTCATCCTTGTTCTCCATCCGGTAGGTAGGAATATTTTTGAGGAGGGGTTCCTCGTTTAGGTAATACTTAATCATGTCAGGCACATACGTATACACAGCTTTGTCATCGGCCACGCCATTACCAATAGCATTTACAATGGCTACGTTTCCTTTGCGATAAGCACTCAGTAAACCAGCTACGCCCAACATGCTTCCTGGTTTGAAGACTAACGGATCTAAATAATCATCATCTACCCGGCGGTAAATAACATCTACCTGCCGCAGGCCTCGGGTGGTTTTCATATAGACCCGGTGGTTATCTACCACCAGGTCACGGCCTTCTACCAACTCAATACCCATATAGCGGGCCAGGAAGGTATGCTCATAATAAGCACTGTTGTAAATACGTGGCGTAAGCAGCACCACGGTGGGAT
>CAXTDG010000123.1:0-9800 GCA_964242675.1 uncultured Chitinophagaceae bacterium | reverse complement strand
TCACAATACTTGGTGCCTTTGTTCATATACACAATATGGTCGCCCATTTCCAGTACGCTGTTCATATCATGCGTATTGATGATGGTGGTCATTTTGTACTCATAGGTAATATCCTGTATCAGCTTATCAATTACAGCCGAGGTTTGGGGGTCGAGGCCGCTATTCGGTTCATCGCAAAACAGGTATTTAGGGTTCAGTACAATAGCACGGGCTATACCTACCCGCTTTTTCATCCCGCCGCTTATTTCCGAAGGGAACTTTTTATTGGCATCTTTTAAGTTTACCCGTTCCAGCACTTCATTTACCCGTTTCTTCTTTTCACTGGCATTCATATCGCCAAACATGTCCAGCGGAAAAAGAATGTTCTGCTCCACCGTCATACTATCAAATAAGGCTGATCCCTGAAATAGCATCCCGATTTGCCTGCGTAGTTGCGATCTTTCTTCCTCGTTTAGTTTTACAATATCCTGGTCTTCGTAGCAAATGCTGCCACTATCAGGGTCCATCAAACCTACCAGCAACTTTTGCAAAACGGTTTTTCCGCTACCACTGGTACCAATTATCAGGTTGCATTTCCCGGTATAAAAAGTGGCATCTACATCCTGTAATACTACCTTGTCTCCAAAAGATTTTTTAACGTGGTTAACTTTTATCATTAGTTTGTTGGAAATTTTTTAAGTTTCTGCCGGAATATTGAATAAGGACTGGAAAAAATATTTTACGAATAAAACTGTTTTTGCAAATTTGTACACTTTTTTTGTCAGGACCGGATTTTGCTAACAACATTTTCCCCAGAAACGATTCCCGGATATGCTAACAAAATTGAAGCCTTTTATAGCCATGCGGTGGCTAACCCTTGTATTGCAGATAGCCACTATTCTATTTAGCTACCTTGCCGGGGTATTCAATATAGGCCAGCCTCAAGATGTTATTACAGATTCGTACGATAGTTTGTTTCGTCCGGCAGGGTACACATTTGCCATCTGGGGTATTATTTACGCTGCCCTACTAGCCTATTGTATTTACCAGCTTACGCCTTCGCAAAAGGAACTTTTTGGTTACGAACGGATCAATAAATATGTGCGGTTCAATGCCATTATGAGCATTGCATGGCAGTTTTGCTTTCGCAACAACTGGATACCTGCCAGTGCTATCATTATTATTATGCTGCTCATTGCGGCTATCATCACGTTTTCCCGGTCTCATTTTCTGGTTAACCGGCGGCATTTTTCTTTCTGGATTACGGTACCTTTTTCTATGAACCTTGCCTGGCTAAGTGTAGCCACAGTAGCCAATATGTCACTATGGCTACGCTACCGGGAGGTATGGTGGAATGGTGCAGGCATTAGCCCGGAGATGTGGGTATTTGTAATGTTGACATTGTTGTTGCTTATAACCCAATCAGTCGCTAATAACTTTCGTGATTTTGTGTTTCCGTTGGTGGTATGCTGGGCCAGCATTGGTATATGGGTAGCACTGAAAAATAATGATGTACTTAGTTCCAAAGCCAGCTTGGGGGCTGCTGTTGCTGCATTTATTATTGCAGTGATTACTTACTTAAAACGTAATAAAATCATTAAGCAAAGCGCTGCTACAGTAATGAAGAACTAAGGATTTAAGGCAACGAATGAAACTTGGGCGTATCCCTGCGGGTCGGGCTATCCGGCAGTAGTCCTCGGCGGCGTAGCAACTGCGTTCGTTTCTTTTACTATTTATCCGCCGCCTGTGGGCTACAGCCTGCTATCCCTTACGCTCCTCTGTGAAGCAACAAAATCTCAATTTATCTTTCATCGATTTATAACGCTATAAGTACAATAGAATACTTAATCAATTCATAAGGTACTGTTTTTGCCAGCTTCACCAGTATGAAGACCTTATGGAAGTACCTGCGGCCACAGCAGGGGATGGTATTTTTATCGTTGCTGCTGGCTGGTGCGGCTCAATTACTCAACTTAACCGACCCACTTATTTTTGGAAAAATCATTGACGATTATGCCAACAACCGACAGGGCCGTAGCGAAAGCCAACTGGTACAGGGCATAACGTATTGGTTAGCTATTGCCATTGCTATTGCCTTATTTGCCCGGCTGGCAAAGGCTTTTCAGGAATACACTACCCGTCTGGCGGTACAACGTTTCGGCATGCAGATTTTTAATGATGGTCTGAAGCAAACCCTGCGCCTTTCGTTCCAGGAATTTGAAGAAAGCCGTAGCGGAGAAACCTTATCGGTGCTGCAAAAAGTGAAGACTGATACGGAGAAATTTGTCAATTCTTTTATCAATATCCTGTTTTCATCCGTGGTAGGGATTGGTTTTTTAGTTTGGTATTCCATTACTAAAAATGGCTTGCTTATACCGGTGTTTTTAGTGGGCATTTTAGTGTTAGGCGGGCTCACCGGTATGCTTAGCAAAAAGATGAAAACGGTACAGCGAAGCATCAATCGGGAAACCAACCAAATGAGTGGTGTCATTACCGAGAGCTTGCGCAATATTGAATTGGTGAAAAGCCTGGGGCTTACTTTTCCGGAAATAAAGAGGATGCGGTTGCAAACGCAGAAAATCTTCGATCTGGAAATGGAGAAAACCCGCAAAACCCGTACGCTCTCCTTTTTGCAAGGCACTACACTCAATCTGCTAAAGCAGTCTATCCTCTTCATTTTGCTTTGGCTCATTTTCCGAAACCAGCTTTCTACCGGTGAACTCATTTCTATGCAGTTCATCTCTACATCCATCTTCGGCCCTTTGCAGGATTTGGGCAATATCATTTTGCAATACCGGGAAGTAGAAGCCTCCATTTACAACTTCGATACGCTGATGCAGAAGCCCATTGAGCAGCGGCCGGAGGAGCCTGTAGAAATTGGCAACCTAAACGATTTAAAATTTGATAACGTTGTATTTCGCCACAAAACGGCGAATACCAATGCAATTGATGGCGTATCATTTGAAGCGGAAAAAGGCGAAACCATTGCTTTTGTTGGGCCATCAGGCTCCGGCAAAAGTACCATGGTGAAACTATTAGTGGGGCTATATAGGCCAGTAAACGGCACTATTTATTTCAACGATGTAGATGCTAACAGCATTCGGTATAATAGACTACGACAGCAAATAGGGTTTGTAACGCAGGATACACAACTCTTTGCCGGAACGATTCGGGAAAATCTACTGTTTGTGCAGCCTGATGCCACAGAAGCTGATCTGTTGGAAGCCTTGCACAAAGCAAGTTGCGATGGAATGTTAGCCCGCAGTGCTAAAGGACTGAATACCGTTTTAGGAGAAGGCGGTATGAAGCTTTCCGGCGGCGAAAAGCAGCGGCTCAGCATTGCACGGGCCTTGCTGCGCCATCCCCGGCTGCTTATTTTCGATGAAGCAACTTCGGCGTTAGATTCTATTACCGAGCAAGATATAACTGATACCATTCGAGAGGTATCGAGCCGCCGGGAACAGATTACCGTACTAATTGCCCATCGTCTCAGCACTATTATGCATGCTGATGTGATTTATGTATTAGAAAGAGGCCGTATGGCCGAAACGGGTACGCATGAAAGCCTGCTGGAACAAAAGGGTTTGTATTACGCCATGTGGCGGCAGCAGATTGGGGAGAGAAGGGAAAGAGAAGTAAATGCTTGATGTAACACCAACAGAAATAATTTGATTACAAAGTATATTTAGTTTCAAAACACCTTTGTAACGCACATCTTATCCTAATGAAAACTTGTAAACTCACATACCATTTACTGATTGGTTTGGTTTTCTTACTTGCTTGTAAAAACGGGAACAGAAATACATACACTATTAGAGATTTCAGAGATTCTCTCCAACCTTATTTAATAGAGGCAGTATCCAATGGCATTGTAGGGTATTATAGTGCTATAAGCGATTCTGCAAAAGATAAAGAGTTGATACAGATGAGCCAATCAGAACATCCTATTTTAAGAGCTTTATCTATTAGAGCAATGCTACATCGTAAATCATTTAATCACTTTGATATCATCATGAATCACTTGGATGATACAGCTTTTGTGAGCTATAACGATGGGGAATTTGGCATACACAGGAGAAGAATTGCTGATGACATTTTATTTAAAACAAATTTTAAAACTCTTGCTGATAAAGACGAGATTATAAATGAAGTCCTTACAAAACACAATAATTTGACATCAGCATACTATGTTCTTGAAAATATACCTCTCCAGGAAAAGTACTATCCTTATATCAGAGATATGGCTCAGCGAAAGAGAGGTTATGATGATGGAACCGATTTTGGAGACGGGTTTCACATTATAGAATTTGCTTTATATGGATTAGCCAGATTCAAGAAACAAAATGACATACCTTTTATAAAACAAAAATTTTTAGATAATCTTGGGCAAATGAGCCATCTATCTTTTCAAATCATGCAAGAGTTTCCCAATGAAACATATCTTGATCTTTTTGAAAAAATATATTACGACAATTATTTAGAATTAAAAGGAAACAAGTACGACACAGACCCTACTAACTTTATAAACGCTTTAGCGGTTTACAAAAATGAGAGAAGCGCCAAACTACTTGATTCCATTTTGGACAGCTTAATATCTAGCAAGCGTTTCAACATAAAGAGAAACAATACAGATTATGAATTAGTATATGCCATCTGGAATAACCCATGTGCGGCATATTCGGAAATGAGGAAACGAGTTGCCCCATTTGTTTTACCTGAGAAAAAACCAATAGATGAAGCCACAAGGTTAAAACAAGCGTATCAAGATTCCGTAGAAGCAATGACTTCTCTTGGTATTACAGATTCTGTAGAAAACCACATCCGCTTTTTAAAGTAGAAAGACTTGCATTATGCCATGTGACGGCGCCATATTGAGGAACAGCAAAAGGCGGTAGTGTATGTAAGATTGTTATGAAACAAAAAAGCCAGCGTCAAGCTGGCTTTCTATAATTACAATTAGTTATTTTCCGCTTGTTCTTCAAAACTCTTGATCTTGTTATAAAGCGTTTTGCGGTCAATATTCAAAATTTCGGCAGCCTTGGTTTTGTTGTATTTCACCTGTTGTAGCACTTTCATAATGGTTTCATATTCAGCCTGGGTAGCAGCGCTTTTCAGCTCATTTTCTGGGCGAACTGCTGCTGGCGTACGAACGGGTTCCGGTTCATTAATGGCAGCTGTGCTAATGATGCGGTTGCTATGAATGATTTCTGGTGGCAATACTTTAGCCTGTATTAGTTTACCGGTGGTAAGCAGCACTGCCCGGCGAACTACATTTCTAAATTCCCGCACATTACCCGGCCACGGATATTCCATAAATAAGTCCATTACTTCCTTCTCAAAGCCTTCTATGTTTTTACCCAATTCTGCATTAGTAAGCTGTAAGAAGTAATCGGCAAAAGTGGGAATATCGCTCTGGCGTTTGCGAAGCGGCGGAATATTTACCGAAAATTCATTAAGACGATGATAAAGGTCTTCCCGGAATTTGCCTTTTTGATAAGCTTGTTGCAGGTTTTCGTTACTGGCCACAATTACCCGAATATCGAAAGCCATTTCTTTAGTACCACCTACTCTCTTAAACTTACGTTCCTGCAATACCCGAAGCAAAGTTGCCTGCACATCTAAACCTAAGTTAGCCACTTCATCCAGGAAAAGCGTACCGCCATTGGCTACTTCAAAAAAACCTTCTTTTACACCCACAGCACCCGTAAAGGAACCTTTTTCGTGGCCGAACAGTTCGCTACCGGATAGCTCTTTAGTAAGCGTACCACAGTCTACTGCTACAAACGGAGACCCACTGCGTTCGCTATTTTGGTGAATGGTTTTGGCTACTACTTCTTTACCTGTACCGCTTTCGCCGTACAAAATAATGGTGTAACTGGTAGGGGCTATCAGTTTTATCTGGTTGTACAGGTCTTTGGTTTCAGGGTCGCTGCCTACTACAAATTCGGAAGGCTTCAGGCCTTCATTATTTCTAATAACTGTTCCGTTGGGTACCGGTATAGCGGCAGGTTTTGGAGCAGTAGCAGGCTGTGTAGAATAATTATGCTGCACTACCGGATTATCTCCTTGTTGTGCCGCTTTTTGCAGTACGCTCAGTACTTCATCCGGTATTAATGGCTTGGTAATGTAGTCAAACGCTCCCAGCTTCATTACCTCTACAGCCGTTTTAATATCGCTATAGCCTGTAATGATGATTACTTTGGTGGTGGGGGCGGCCGTAATAATTTCCTTTAGCACATCCCTTCCTTCCTTATCGCCAAGGCGATAATCGCATAATACCAGAGGAAAATTTCCATTTCGGAATTTTTCCAGTCCTTTCGAACCGCTTGTAGCCGTTTCTACATTATAGCCATTCTTGCTAAGGAAACGCTGTAGCAGGTTGCACATATCAATATCATCATCAATAATCAGTATACTCTTCAATTCCATAAATTGTTAATGGCGCTTAGAAAAAGTTAGTTTTTGCTGGTTTCGGGGGCTGCCTTAGTAGTTGGCTGGGGTTCGTTTTGTATCGTCATTTCTTTGCTTTCCACTTCTTCTGTATTTACCCAAACCGCATATTGGTTAGGCTCAATACGATGACCATTGCGACCAACATACACTTTTGTAAAAGAAGCACCAAGATACAGGATAACAGCGGTGTAATAAACCCAAAGCATAACAACGATGATGGCTGCTGCCGCACCGTATACGCTTACATCAGTGGTTCCTATATAATAACCAATACCTAATTTGCCCAAGGTAAATAGAAGAGAAGTAATTAATGCTCCTATCACAACATTCTTCCATTTTATTTTGGCATCCGGAAGAACCTTGAAAACCAATGCAAATATAAAGGTAGAAATGAGGAAGCCAAGTAGCTGATTTACAACTTCAATGAATAGTGCACCACTACCTGGTATATGGTTCTGTAAATACTTGCTGAACACAGCCACTATAGCATTGATGGCAAGAGATATTAGTAAAATAAACCCAATACCAACTATCATAGAAAAACTAAGTAGCCGGTTGAGTATTAGTTTCCACCACGCTTTCTTGGGTTTACTTTTCAGCCCCCAGATTTTGTTGATGGAATCCTGAATATCGCCAAAAAGAGTAGTGGCCGACAAGGCAACCAGCGCACTACTTAGTACAGTGGCAAAAAAGGTAGATCCGCTCAGGCGAACATTTCCAATCATGCTCTGGATTTGCTCTGCAGCTGTAGGTCCCACCATACCACTTATTTGCCCATACAACTGGTTTTGCACAGCTTCTCTGCCAAATATCTGTCCGCAGATGGAAATAATAAGTACCAGCAGGGGTGCCAGTGAAAAAACGGTATAATACGCCAGCGAAGCAGCAAACTTCATCCCGCCAGCATCGCTAAACTCAGAGAAGACAGTTTTAATAAATTCAAAAACCTTTTTAAATTTTTTTTTCATCTTATAGTCTGCATGTGAAGTTAGGTAATGAATAGAGCAGGCAGTATGTCTATATAACTATAATAAAAAGAATTTGCTGCTTAAACCCGCTGATAAGTATTTGGTTCACAGATTTCTATGCACATTTTCAAAAACACTTTTTATACAGTTGCTCTGCTAAAGAAAACCTGCCTTTACAAAAACTACGCTACAACAACGGCTATTACTGGTTTTTAAATTGTTAATAACTTTTACTGAAGGCACATATAGGCATTAATAAGATTACAGTGGCAGAAAATTTGACTACGTATTATCGAAATAGCGATACCAAACAAACAATTACTACGGTGGAAAGCAATAACTCAAATATAAATAACCCCAAATCGGTACTTATAGTAGACGATGAACCAGATATCTGTTTTATGCTTAGCAGCATTTTGAAAAAGAAGGAATTATCTACTACTTCTGTACACTGCATAAAAGATGCAGGCCAGTTTTTACGCATCAAAACCCCAACACTGGTATTTTTAGATAATAATCTGCCAGATGGCCGGGGGATTGATTTTCTGAGTGGCATTAAGCAAAGCTATCCTGGGATAAAGGTAGTAATGATAACTGCCTACGATACGTATGCTGATAAAACTGATGCCTTGAAAAAAGGGGCGGATGAGTTTTTAGGAAAACCCTTCACCCGACAGAATATATACGAAACGGTTGACCGGCTGATAGTTTAGCCCTCTAATTAGGTGCTAAGCCTACATTTTGGGAAATATGTTCCTCGGAGAATGTATTTTTTACACTATGTACCATCCCATTCATTAAAAGAGAGATAGAAAACCATTTTCAGGAAAAAAAAAATCTGCAAAAGCTGGCAGCATTTTTATATCAGGTAAACTCAGTCTTATTCTTCACTTTTTTAAATTTTTGAAATCATGGGAAATTTACTTTATTTGGTAGCCGTAGTGCTAATTATTATTTGGGCTGTTAGTTTCTTTGGTAATTTTTATACAGGTGGTATCATCCACATTTTGCTTGTAATAGCTATTATAGCTATACTGCTGAGAGTGATAAGAGGTGCAGCGTAATTAATTTTTACAGCACATTGGTTTCACCATAACAATTATATTCATTGCCGCTCCTTATTGGGGCGGCATTTTTATTTCACCTTCTATTACCCACTTTGTAATGCCTGTTAGCTTTCCTTTTTATTTAAGAGCTACTATTTGCCTTTTAGGCATTTGCCTGCTGGGCTTCCTTATTTTTATAGGGCAGGATATTATTGTACCAATTGCTTTTTCTGTACTGCTGGCTATTTTGCTTTTACCCATCAACAACTGGCTTCAGAAACGCATTGGCCGGGTGCCCGCCATTTTACTTTCCATTTTTGTTTCGCTCATTGTAATTGGTGGGATCATTTACTTTTTGAGTATGCAATTGGCCGATTTTGCTGACGACCTACCCGCTATTAAACGGCAACTAAGTGAGCACCTGTCAACAGTACAGCGTTGGGTACGCAGTACGTTCAAAATTTCCCGCAAGGAGCAAACGGCTTACATACAAACAGCTACCGAACAGTTGAAAAGCGGTGGTAACGACTACATACAGCAAACGTTACTTACCGTTACGGATATGCTGGTGCTACTCATCCTTATTCCTATTTACACTTTTTTGCTGCTGTACTACAAGCGTACCATCCGCCAGTTTTTCATAGGTGTTTTTAAAGAAGACAACATAGAAGATGTAAACCATGTACTCAAGCAATCCAAGTCTATTGTACAAAACTACATGCTGGGGCTAATGATAGAAATGGCTATTGTAGCGGTTTTAAATGTTGTTGGTTTTTTGATTGTGGGAATTAAATATGCCATTTTTCTGGCGGTGCTGGCGGCTATTTTAAACCTGATACCCTACATAGGAATGTTAGTGGCCACCGTGTTTTGTATGCTCATAACGCTTACCAGTTCACAACAATTTGGCAGCGTAGCATGGACGGGGGTTGTATTAATTATAGTTCAGTTTATTGATAACAACTTGATAATGCCAATGGTAGTGGGCAATAAGGTAAAAATTAATTCGCTGGTTACAATTATCGGGGTATTGATTGGCGGTGCATTGGCCGGTGTAAGCGGAATGTTCCTGGCTATACCTGCTGTAGCCGTTTTGAAAGTAATTTGTGATAGAATAGAAGAATTACAACCCTGGGGAACGTTAATGGGCGGCGAAGATTAACCGTTTTCGGAATGCTGATACGGTAGCCTGATGGTAAAAGTAGTACCATATCCTTCAACGCTTTCTACTTCTAAAATGCCTTTGTGGTTAAGAATAATATTTTGGGTATTGGTCATTCCCAAACCGGTGCCTTTTGTTTTTTGGGTAAAATAAGGTTCGAATAATCGCTGTATTGTTTCTTTACTCATACCG
>CAXTDG010000122.1:0-9831 GCA_964242675.1 uncultured Chitinophagaceae bacterium | reverse complement strand
GGCGGGTATTTGCTTTGCCCGTCTTTGTAGCTACATACATATTTTCAGTAGCCTTACCGGGTGCCATTTCCCGATAGTCCAGCGTAGTGGCTTTTCCATCCTTAGTTCGCAGCACCATAAACCCACCACCACCAATATTGCCAGCACCGGGATATACCACCGCAAGAGCGTATTGCACCGCAATGGATGCATCTGCTGCATTACCACCTTGCTCCAAAATATCCAAGCCCACTTTGGCAGCCAGCGGATGGGCACATGCTACCGCACCATTGCCACCAGTTGCTTCTTTTTGCGAAGCATATTGGTATGGATTAATGGTAATCTTCTTACCAATATTTTGGGCGGGAACAATGCTATAAAAAAATGCAGTAGTAGCTAAAAGAGAAATTCGGGATAAGAACATACAAGCCCTTTTTGAGAAAATGTCTGCAAAAAAGGATGCCTGAAAATAAGGAAAGATGATGGGGTAACTAACGCAAAATTTTCTAAACAAATTATAGCCAACGGATGGCCTGCATTCGAAAGCTTATCTTCGGTTTATGCAGGATGGTACAAGTTGGACGCCTTCACCAGAAGATAATTTATTGAACCTAACGGAAGCTGATGCAATTAATGAGCAGGAAGCTAAAGGCATTGCATTGGCGGAATTATATGTGTTTGGTTTAGATATTGAAGTTTCTGTGTCAGCAAATCTTATTTTGGCTATTCATAAAATTGCATTTCAGCATTTGTACGAGTGGGCAGGAAAGTGGCGTACTACCAATATTATTGTTGGTCAACTTGAACCGCCTCAACCTTTTCAAATACTGCAATTAATCTATCAATTTACAGACAATCTCAATTTCAAAATTTCAATCGCAAAGTCTTACGAAGACCAAATTGAATGTTTGGTATATGCTCATTATGAATTTATCCGTATTCATCCATTTAATAACGGGAACGGACGAACAGGGAGAATATTGATGAATCTTATAGCAATGAAATTAGGCTACAAGCCATTAGTACTATATTATCGGGAAGGCGATAGCAGGCGAGTATATATTGATGCAATGAAAATGGCTGACAGAAACGATTTTGAACCATTAAGCGAATTAATTCGCAGCGAGTTGACTTTGTTCTAAATCTTCTGTAAGTAAAGAAGATATTATTTCTTCCACTTTAAGTTTAGGTACCTGTTGGTTTTCTAATGACATCGTAGAAAAAACAGTTTCAGTAAGGAGCTCTTTTAAAAATTCCATTTCCTGTAACTGCGGATATTTTTCGTAAAACGTCATGGTGTTGTAAATGTAAGAATATTTAGTGCTAAGGTAAACCTGTCCTATTTTAGGAATTACACCAGCAGCATTTGCCCAATCATTTCTGCCACCCGTTCGCCATCAATAGCGGCGCTTACAATACCACCGGCATAGCCAGCACCTTCGCCGCAAGGGAACAAATTTTTAAGCTGCGGATGCTGTAGTGTTTCGGCATCTCGTGGAATACGAACCGGACTACTGGTGCGGCTTTCGGTAGCTACCACTACCGCTTCATTGGTAAAATAGCTTTTCATCTTTTTGCCAAAAGCCTGGAAGCCTTGTTGCAAAGTGGTATGAATAAACGGTGGCAAAACACGGCTTAAATCAGCACTATTTAATCCTGGTAAATAAGAGCATTCCGGTAAGGAATCCGAAATCTTTCCAGCCACAAAATCGGCCATGCGTTGTGCCGGAGCAACCTGCCCGCCGCCACCTGCTGCAAAAGCTTTTTGCTCTACCATTTGCTGAAACTGCATGAGCAGCAAAGGATCCGTTGCAGAGAAATGTTTATCAGGAAAATTCGATTGTAAAGAAGTCATAGCATCATCCACATTTACCTGTGCTACCATGCCGCTATTGGCATAAGGATTATTACGTTTGCTGGGGCTCCAACCATTTACTACCAATTCGCCGGGAGCCGTGGAAGCAGGGGCAATAATTCCTCCGGGGCACATGCAAAAAGAAAACACTCCACGGCCCTGCACCTGCTCCACTAAGCTATAAGAGGCAGGTGGCAAAAACTCGTTGGAAGGCTGGCCGTACTGCGCCATATCAATAATACCCTGCGGATGCTCAATGCGTACACCCAGCGCAAAAGGCTTGGCTTCAATAAGAATATTTTGCTGGTGTAGCAGTTCAAAAATATCTCTTGCACTGTGGCCAGTTGCAAGGATTACCGCATCGCCTGTTATGGTATCACCATCAGCGGTTTGTACGCCGGTTAGCTTTTCCTTTTTTACAATAAAACCGGTTACTTTTTTCTCGAATAAAAATTGCCCGCCACTGTCCAGAATTTGCTGCCGCATGGCAGTAATAATCTGCGGTAATTTATTTGTCCCAATATGCGGATGGGCTTCGTACAGTACATTTTCTTCTGCCCCAAATACGTGCAGCAGTTGCAGAATACGGCTCACATTTCCCCGCTTGGTGCTGCGGGTGTATAGCTTGCCATCACTATACGTTCCAGCACCACCTTCGCCAAAGCAATAGTTGCTTTCGGGGTTTACAATACCTTCCCGGTTGAGGGCTGCCAGATCCCGGCGGCGGGCCCGGATATCTTTGCCTCTTTCTAAAACAATGGGTTGTATACCCAATTCAATCAATCGCAAAGCCGCAAATAATCCGGACGGTCCGGCACCTACAATAATTACCTTTTTTGCCACGGTGGCTACATCCTGAAACTGAATGGGAATTAATTGCCGCTGATGGAAAGGCTCGTTGATATAAGCCCGTAAACTTACATTGGCCCAAACGGTGCGGCTTCGAGCATCCAGCGAATATTTAAGTAAATAGTAGCCCGTAATGGCTTTGGCATGTATACCTGCCGATTGAACAATGGCCTGCCTTACAATAGTATCGTCGGCCACTTCGTGGGGCAGCAGGCGGAGCGTAACATCTTTTATCATAATGCCTGGGAGTTAGCCGGGAAGTTTTATGAAAATGGCAATTGGGCAAAATGCAACTGTAAGAAAAGGTTGCATTTTGCCCAATAGATAGTTTATAGTTAAAATACTGCCTGTATTTCGGCAGCACTATCTCGAAGCAAATTCAGAATAGCAACAAAAAGCAGACGTTTAGCTAATTGTTTGCATCTTCTAATTAAAATGGTAAATCGTCTGGTACTTCTGGCAGGTCAGCATCGTCGTCCTGGTTCTGGTTTGGCTTATTGCCACCACCACCATTGTTATTGTAATTGCCACCCTGCTGGCCACCGCCATCCTGCTGCATCATACCCGCATTTTCTATACGCCAGGCATCCAGGTTGGTGATGTAATTAGTTTGGCCATTTTTCTCCCATTTATTGCCCCGCAGGTTAAAGGAAATTTTTACTTCATCGCCAATTTTAAAGCGATTCAGCATTTCCGTTTTATCCTGCACACATTGAAATTTGATAAAATTGCTGATAAGGCGGCCTCCAAGATCATCCGTTTTTTCAATGGCAAATTCCCGTTTTTTAAACGTAGCGGTTACCTGTGCCGTATCATACACGGCCACCAGTTTACCGGTTACTTCATAACTCATAATTGCAAAAATTTGATCCAAAGCTATCCGCAATTTTGAGCATTACCGCTTTTATTTTTCAGAAGAAAATAGTAAACAAAAAGCAGTTTATCCTCCATAGCTTTAGCGAAGGAGGGGGCACAAAAGATCGGCTACGGTTGTGATGTTGCTGGTTTTCACATCCCGGGTAGCAATCTTTTTACCGTTTTCTTTTTGGGCCAAGCTATTATCTATCTATTGAGCTGATGCGGCGATGGCACCGTTCGAGTTTTATCTATCTATTGGGCTTTACTGATACGAAGAAAAGCCCCAATCTATCTTCCCCCAACGGGGGAAGGAATGTGCGAAGAATGAAGCGAAGACTTGCAGAATAAAAGAAATGAAGGTAGAAATGCTACGGTTTTAAAGTTTCCCCCGTTGGGGGAGGTTTAGAGAGGGCTTGGGCTTCTACTTCACCAGCTTCCCATTTTTAAAGAAAAATTTGTGCACCAGTTTATCTGCCAGCGCCGGAAAAAACTTGCTGATTAGAATGGTGCGTTTGTCCCCGGCGGTCATTATTACGGTTCGTTTCTTATTGGCAATAGCTTTCAGAATAATAGTGGCACATTCTTCAGCAGTCATCAGTTTTTCTTCTTCCAAAGGTGTTTCGCCTTGTGGCGTACCATCTTTTGTCAGTGCTGCTTTGCGAATGTTGGAAGCGGTAAAACCAGGGCTGGCCCACAATACATTTATACTATCCGGCAGCAGTTCGGTACGCAGCGCTTCCATAAAACCATTCAGCGCAAATTTGGAAGCCGAATAACCCACCCGGCCCGGCAATCCTCGGTAGCCAGCTATCGAAGAAATAGCGACAATATCGCCCTTGCTTTTTTTGAGGTAAGGCAGTGCAAATTTGGTGCACTGTACCACGCCCCACAGGTTTACGTCCATCAGTTTTTTAAGGGTATTTATTTCCACCTCGGCAAACAGGGCCCGCATGCTGATGCCTGCGTTATTAATGAGCACATCAATGCCGCCAAATTGTGCAGCGGCCGCTTCTATAAAAGTTTTGCAATCTTCTTCCTTTGTTACATCAATTACTTGTGCCAGCAACGGCCTACCTGTAAACTCTTGTTGCAGGTTGGCTACTTTTTCCGGCGAACGGCCGCAGGTGGCCACCTTTGCACCGGCTTGTAGCAGCTGCTCCACTAAGGCTTTTCCAATACCATCGCTACCACCAGTTACTACCACTACTTTATTTTGAAAATATGACTGCATAGAGAATAGAAATAAGAAAGAAAACGCTACAAATAAAACACAAGCCCACTATTAAAATTTTTTCATTTTGGTGAATTAATGGAACTGATAAGCTACAAATGAGTGAAAGATAAATGAAGGTTTGGTAGACAGCGCTTGGAAGGGCAAGGGATAGCAGTGGAACTATTCTCACCGCAGGTAAAGCCCGCAAAGCGCCGAAACAAAAATGGAATAGCGAAGCTGATAAGCCAGGACGGCGTTGCGGATCCCGACCTATCGGTACGGGACAGGCATTGGAACGGATAGCCCGACCCAACGGGATGCCCCCAATTTCTACTTGCCGCAAACAACGCAGCTAAATCTTCTGTTCTTAACAGCATTATTTAAAAATAGACTTGTATGGAATATAGACAATTAGGAGCATCGGGGCTTTTTATGCCGGTGCTTAGTTTTGGTACGGCCACTTTTGGTGGCAGCAATGCTTTCTTCGAAAAATGGGGCACTACGCAGGCCGATGAAGCTATCCGGCTGGTGGACATTTGCCTGGAAGCAGGACTAAATTTATTTGATACGGCCGACATTTACTCCGATGGCCTGGCGGAAGAAATACTGGGCAAGGCCATAGCAGGCAGGCAGCGGGATAAGCTGCTGATTTCAACCAAAGCTACTTTCACTTTTGGCGAAGCACCGAATAATCAGGGTTCTTCTCGTTTTCATTTACTGAAACAGATAGAAGGTAGCCTGAAACGCTTAGGTACCGACTACATAGACATTTACCACATGCATGGCTTTGATGGCAATACGCCGGTGGAAGAAACCCTGCGTACGCTGGACGACCTGGTGCAAAGTGGCAAGGTTCGCTATATAGCCGCTTCTAATTTTTCCGGCTGGCACCTCATGAAATCGCTGGCCGTTTCTGAAAAGTATGGCTGGAACCGCTACGTGGCTCATCAGGTGTATTATTCGCTGGCCAACCGGGAATACGAGTGGGAACTAATGCCGCTGGGAATTGACCAAAAAGTGGGAAGCATTATCTGGAGCCCGCTGGCAGGTGGTAAACTGGGTGGTAAGTACCGCCGCAACCAGCCATTGCCGCAAAACAGCCGTGCCGCACAGGGCGGTAGCCCGGTACCAGATGCTGTTACACATGAAGAGGTATTGTATAATGTGGTAGATGTGCTGGAAGAATTAGCCGGGGAAACGGGCAAAAGTATTGCACAGGTAGCCATCAACTGGTTGCTGCAACGGCCCACTGTTTCCAGCGTTATTATTGGTGCCCGAAACGAAGAACAACTGCGGCAAAACCTGGAAGCCGTGGGCTGGAACCTAACCACTGAACAGGTAAAAAAACTGGATGCTGCCAGTAATCAACCAACTATTTATCCTTACTGGCATCAGCAGCAAAGCCTTACGCTCAACCCTCCACCGAAGTTTTATTAGGAATGTATTCTTATACTAAAGGGACTGCTGTAAAACGCAGTCCTTTTTTTTGAATAATATTCTTTATGTAAGGGGCAACTAACAGTACAAAAAAGCCACCAGATTGTATCTGATGGCTTTTTAGTGATCCCGCTGGGACTCGGACCCAGGGCCCATACATTAAAAGTGTATTGCTCTACCAACTGAGCTACGGAATCAAATGGTACCCCTTTTTTTTCGGGAGTGCAAAAATAGGGGGGCACACTTTTTAAGCCAAATTTTATTGCTTCATTTTTTAAAAAAAATAAGGCTGCTAAATTTGGATTTGTTTTTGACTTCCTCTTATTCTTGTTGAAACAATGAGCAATTTGCTGCTTCATTTTTTCGGATCATTAAAATGGCTAAATGGAACCAACAACAATTTCGTTACAAGTGGCCTGGCTTTTTCTGCTGGCTATTCCGGTAGCTTGTGTAGCCTGGACGGTAACACACGAAGAAGTGTTCAGTGAGTGGAAAAATTTCTGCGTAGGCAAGTGCCGTGATAGCAAAACGGTTTTACAGCGTAAGTTTTTTTACTTATTTACCTGTGAGTATTGTTTTAGCCACTACGTTACTATTTTCTTCTTATTTCTTACTCATTACAAGCTTCTGTACAACGACTGGCGGGGCTATATCATTGCTGGTTTTGCCATTGTATGGGTAGCCAACCAATATATGAGCATCCATGCTACGCTACGCACTACCCTCAAAAAAGAAAGAGCCGAAGCACAGATAGTAGAAATACATTTAAAGAAAGAAAAAGAAGAAAACGGGCAATAGCATTTGGCATTTCCGCAATACTTCCCTTATTTCGGCCTGTCAATGATTACAGGTAGTACCCATATTTTCTCTTCTACAGCAGCAGTTCCCTGCTGTTGCTTTACTATTACTACCATTATTACAACCCGTTAAGGGTTGTACTTCATCATATTACCTTCGGGCCGGTTACTACGGCTGCCTAGCAAAAAGCATCCTCCTTTTCTTCATCTTCGCTTCAGTTATTCCCGATTGACGATTCACCATTCACGACTTTTCTATGCAAGTTCTAAAATTTGGCGGCAGTTCAGTTGCCGGTTCCGGTGTTATAAAGCAGGTAATGAATATAGTGCAGCAGGCGCTGCAAAAAGATAAAACGGTGGTGGTGGTTTCTGCCCTCAGCGGCGTTACGGATACACTCATTTTTTGTGGCAAACAAGCCGCAGAAGGGGTTGAGCAATATGTAGAATTGCTGCAAAGCCTGGAGCAACGCCACCTCGAAACCGTACGGGAACTGCTGCCCGTTACCAGCCAAAGCAGTGTACTAAGCCTGGTAAAAACGCTATGCAATGAGCTGGAAGATGTATGCAAAGGCGTTTTTACCCTTAAGGAACTATCGCCCCGTACGCTGGATAAAATTACCAGCTATGGTGAACTACTTTCCTCCCAAATCATTGCGGCCGCTTTCCAAAGCACCGGGCAGCTAACACAGTGGGCCGATAGCCGTAGGCTGATTGAAACCGATAGCAACTACACCGGCGCTACGGTTAATTTTAAGAAAACAAACCAGCAGATAGCTGATTTTGTGGCCCTGCACCCCGATAGCCTTATACTGGCCCCCGGTTTTGTAGCCGCCAATGCAGCAGGTGCTACTACTACATTGGGCCGTGGCGGCAGCGACTATACTGCCGCTATTTTTGCCGCCGCCCTGCATGCTACTATCCTGGAAATATGGACCGATGTAAGCGGTATGATGACCGCCGATCCACGGCTGGTAGCGAATCATCGCCCCATTCCCCGCATTTCGTACCAGGAAGCAATGGAGCTTTCACATTTTGGTGCTAAAGTTATTTACCCGCCTACCATACAACCCGTTATGGGCTTGGGTATTCCGGTGTGGGTAAAAAATACATTTGCCCCGCAGGAGGCAGGAACAGTCATAGAGAGTGCATCTGCCTCCGATGGCGACAGCATTACAGGTATCTCCAGCATCGGCCATATTGCTTTGCTAAGCCTGGAAGGCAGCGGCATGATTGGTATTCCCGGCTTTTCAAGGCGTTTTTTTGAAGCCTTGGCTACCCAAAGTATTAATGTTATTCTCATCACCCAAAGTAGTTCGGAGCATTCCATAACTGTGGGTATACAGGAGGGGGCAGCAAAAAAAGCCAAACAGGCTGCCGATACTGCTTTTGCTCCGGAAATAGCTGCCGGCAGGGTATCGCCACTAATTGTAGAAACCGGGTTGAGTATTGTAGCCGTAGTAGGCGATAGCATGAAAAGCCATACCGGTATCAGCGGCCGTATGTTTAGTGCTTTAGGCAAAAATGGTATCAACGTACGGGCCATTGCACAAGGCTCATCGGAGCGAAACATTTCCGCCGTAATAGCCACCCCAGATACTAAAAAAGCATTGAACGTACTGCACGAAGCTTTTTTTGAAACGACCTATAAGCAGCTGAACCTGTTTGTAATTGGCGTGGGCAATGTTGGTGGTAAATTATTGGCCCAACTGCATCAGCAAAAAGACTACCTGCTGGAACACATGCGCCTGCAGGTACGGGTAACCGGTATTGCTAATAGCCGCAAAATGTTGTTTGCTTACGAGGGCATTGACCTTACCCAATGGCAGGAGCAACTGCAAACCGAAGGTGAGCCTATGGACCGGGATGCTTTTGTGGAACGAATGCTGAAGAAAAACCTTCGCAACAGTGTGTTTGCCGACATTACCGCTAACGATAGTATTGCCCAGGTGTACAACCGCATTTTGCAAAAAAGTGTGTCGGTAGTAGCCTGTAATAAAATTGCCTGTTCCTCCCCCTATCCGTATTACCAAAAGTTGAAGCAAGATGCCCGGGAGTATAATGCCGAATTTTTGTTTGAAACCAATGTGGGCGCAGGCTTACCGGTAATCGGCACCCTCAACGATTTACTCCGCAGCGGTGATGAAATCATTAAAATAGAAGCAGTGCTGAGCGGTACACTCAACTTTGTTTTTAATAATTACAACGGTACAAAAAGCTTTGCCGAAGTAGTGCAGCAGGCACAGGATGAAGGCTACACCGAACCCGACCCCCGGCTGGACCTGAGCGGTACCGACGTAATGCGAAAAATCATGATTCTGGCCCGTGAAAGCGGTGCCCGGCTGGAAATGGATGATATTACCAACACCTCCTTTATGCCCGAAAGCTGCATGACCGGGAGCATTGAAAATTTTTACGAGCAAATGGCTGCCAACGAACCGCATTTCCGCAGCCTGTACGATGCTGCTGCCAACGCCGGTAACAAACTAAAATTTGTGGCCCGCTACGAAGGAAATAAAGCAGCCGTTGGCCTGCAACAAATTGACCCGCAGAGCGATTTTTACCACCTGTATGGTAAAGACAACGTGGTACTGTTTTATACCCGCCGCTACCCCGAGCAGCCGCTGGTAATTAAAGGTGCCGGGGCAGGTGCAGATGTTACTGCTTCAGGGGTATTTGCTGATGTAATAAGGGCGGTGCGGCAGATGTAAATTTTTACTTTATCCCAAAATGAAAAAGAATTGTTGATAACAGATTTTTCAAGGCAGTAACTCTTTTGTAGTGTTCATTAATTATAAAACGCAGATTCCACTATTTCTAATAATTGCCTTTTGTTATGGTTGCAG
>CAXTDG010000121.1:4005-9901 GCA_964242675.1 uncultured Chitinophagaceae bacterium | reverse complement strand
GCCTTCCAGCGTGTATAGCTGGAAAGAAGTGTTTCTGACTGTTGGGTTAGTAATTTGTACCCTTACTGTACCAGGTGCAGCGGAATATATTTTGCATTGCACCGTATCTTTTGGCACTCTTACAATGCTGCTATCTAAAGCCAGTATGAAATTCCGGTTCACCTGCCATTCTACCCGGTTACGATATACTTGTATTCTGCTAAGCGGGGTGCTGTCCACTACTTCCGCTACTACACTGTTTTGTCCTGATAATATGCTGGTTAGAATCGTATCGTTATGGCTGGTTAATATCCCGTTTACATACCAGTTTACCGTAGTTCCGGCAAGGTGTTTTACGCTGAATCGTTGCACAGGCACCGTTAATGATAACTGCCGGGCAGCAGGAGAATAACTATCTATCATATTTACCAACGAATGATACTTTTCCACAAATGCCTCTTTACAAACAGCGCAAAACGGTGAGCCTAACGCTATCATAATGCAGTCGTTTGTTGGCCGGTACCAGCCAGTATAACCTATAGGGTTAATACCTACGCCTGCTGAGCCCAACCATCTTTGCCAGGGTACTGGAATATCAGGGGAAACATTTGGCATGTAATATTGACCATACCCCGGCCAGTATTCATCTGCCAGGCCAGCGAAGGAGTGCCCTATCTCATGCAAGATAATATCCGGTGCTTGTGGATGCGTTGAAACAGTAGAAACAAAGGTGCCACTGCCGCCATAAATCGGGCTGTTTACAATCAGTATGGGTATATGAAAACGGGGAAAGCTATCATAGAGCATTTGCGATACACCTGCCATATCCAGTGGGCCTAGTAGCCGGTGGGTGCCGTTATAATCAAAAGTGCTTTTGAAACGGTTATTTGGGTTGGCAACCGGTTCCGGGAAATAGCCTTCGTCGTAGGCATTGCCAGGGTGTTTTGCCCCTGATTCTACTGAAGCCGTTTCAAGAGCATAAATATTGAACCATTGGCGGTAAACATTGAAGGGAGATTTTGTAAAAAGGTATTCCGTTAAAAGAGAAGCCTGCTGCCGGAACTGGGCCATTTCCTGCGATCTGTAGCCATCTGCCATGAACGTAATAATAATGCGATTACTGTCGGGGCCGGTATACTGTAGCGTATCTGCCGCATTTGCTACTAAAGCGGCCATCAATAGGGGGATAAATAAAACAGAACGGATGAAAGTTTTCATATAATTGGATTTTAAAAATGTACATCGAACATGGTGTGAGGGAGTATAGCAATGGCACAAAAAGATCAAGCCTTCACCTTTCAGGTAGTGTAGTATGCCAGCTCCATTGCTATAATTACCAACTGCTGCCTATATATAACGCCGCCTTAGCAGTTTGCGTATATGTATTGAAAATTTACCATGCACTGGCTGGGTTTGCTCCGGCCAGCCCTAATAATTATCCCCACCACAGGAGTTTGGAAGAAAGGGATGGCTGTGTTTTCTGCCTCAGAGAGGCTATCCCGACACATCGGGACAGGCCCTGTTCGTAGAAATAAGGCTGTCCCTCCTTTTTTCATTGCCCCGGCGGGCAATATCATTAAGTTAAGAAAACTGGTTAATCGCCACGCCGGGGGCGTGGATGAGATGTGGATATTGTATTGACCTTAGCCGAAACCCCCTTGAGCCAGTTGGGCTAAAGCCCACATGATAAGATTACCCATCGTCCACGCCCCCGGCGTGGCAATTAAACAATATAATTTCTGTTATTCCTTAACTTAATGACATTGCCCAGCGGGGCTACCTGTTAAAAGGTAATACCGCTGGGGTAATAAACAAGTTGATGAATGTCTACTTTCTATAAACAGAACCTGTCCTGATGTGTCGGGATAGCCTTTTTCAGGTATAATACACTTGCGTTTTTGCCTTGGCTCATTTAACTAAAAATCAGCATTGCGGCTTGTCCCATTGCGCCAGTTCTATTAGCTAGTGCTTGCTCTTTATGTATTTACGAAACAGCTTGTAAGTGGAACATTCATTCTTTGGCACAAAGGGCCGGACCCATAGGTTTTATCAAACCGCAGCACTCAGTTTCCGCTGCGCCAATCGGCCCACAATCATTTGCGAAACCACCAACAACAATACAGAAACCACCAGATACCTGAAAGCCATATCCTGCTGTGTACGGATCGTTCCTACAGAAGAAATAATAAAGCTGGAAATAGAGGTGATAATGTACACCGTACCGCCAATTAATCCACCGGCAACACCACTGCTGTTGGGAAACTGCAACATGGAATTAGTGAAGAAAATATTGTACAAAAAGCCGGAGCAGGCATGCACTAAAAACGCAAAGCCTACCAGTAAAATAAGCTGTTGAGAGAACAAACCGGTGAGTAGCAAAACGGTGATCAACGCCAGTTGACCAAAAGTTGCGCCGAGTACTCGCTGTCGTAAATCCCCATTCAGCATTTGCTTGCTGATGATACCACCCACCATCCAGGCAAAACCCAATAGTAGCGTACAATAGCCTACTATTACCGGCCCATAATGGAAAAAACTTTCAATAACAAATGGCCCGGAAATATTGAATACCAGCGCAACAGAGTAAGCTAATCCTAATATTAGAATGCCTAGCACAAAAGGGCGGTTGCCCAACATCATTTTGTAAGTACTTATGGCTTCCTGTATGCGGTAAGGTTTGCGGTTGGCAATGGTTTCGCCACTGTAAATAGCTTCCAGCATAAACAGCACACCAGCATATAGGGCCAGGAAATAAAAATTGCTTTGCCAGTTGAAAAGCTTTTGCAAATAGCCGCCTACAAATGGCGCTATGATGGGTCCGCAAGACCAGACGATGGTAAAATAGCTGAGTAGTTTTTTACGCACCTCCCCTTTGTACAAATCCATGAAAAAGGCCCGCTTCGCTACTACTAAAAATGCCGTAGCAATACCCTGCAACAGGCGAAACAGCACAATTAGATGAACATTGCTGGTACTGCTGATAAGCAGGCTGGTAACTACTATTGCCGCCAACGCACCCATCGAGGCTTTGTAGCGACCAATGCTGTCTAACAAGCTTCCAACGAATAGTTGCGAGATGCCATAACTCAAAAAGAAAACCGTTAAGGTAAGTTGAATATCCTTTTCCGAAACGCCCAACTGGTGCGCCATGGACGGGAAAGAAGGCAGATAGATATCGGTAATAAAACCGGAAAGGGGTATGGAAATAAACGCCAGCGTGGTAGCTAGCTTTTTTCTTTTGTCACTTGCATAATGTAGTGTTCCAGCCATGATAATTATAGTACGAGCCCCCGTAGCCCTGGTTAAATATACCTATGGCTGCAATCGTTCATTCGCTCAGCAAAATTATCGATTAATTCATCTTGCTCAATTATACCGCAGCAAGACTTCTGCCGTGGTTCGTATATGTACGAACCGTAATGGTAGTAGTGAATACAGCATACAAGTTTAGCTACTTCAGTAAATGAAGACACTTACAGGGGCAAGGTGTACACTACCATAGGCGCAGCGCTCCGTCCTGTGTCTATGTGTTGCTTATGTTCGGTCTCCAGCTGTTTAAGAAGAAGTAACGGTTATACATCAGACGGAGTCCGGCGCCTAGTTGGAAGACTACTTAATTGATATCATTTTGGAACCTAAGAATATGAACTGCATCAGAATAAACTTCTAGTTTTCATCAGACGCTCTTTAAAGATTTAGAAAGTTTTCAACAGGATCTCCACATTCAGAATACTGATTTCTGACCAGTATTTTTTAAAACCAAATGTTTAGCAACTCTTGCTAAACTCCTTACCATTAAAGACTTACGACTTGATATTAAATCAATTTATAAGTTTTTAGAGGGTGCTCATTTAATGTTTAGCATTTCTATTAAAAATCTAACCGTATTACCAATATTTAAGCTATTAAACCAAACTGTTTAGCATTATAGCCTATAATTGCATTCTAATCCTAAACGGCATTCGAATGAATAACACCAACAAATATGAAGTCTTTGCTCGTTTGCAAAAGGAAATTTTGCCTTTACAGGGATTACGACCTATACTAAAAAATACAGCTTTAAATACAGCACTAGGGCCACTGCGACATGCTTTCCCTACTGCTTCCTTTCCTTTAGGTGCTATTCATGAGTTTATTTCTACTGGAATGGAGAATGCTGCGGCAACCAGTGGTTTTGTGAGTGGCATGTTGGCTTCCCTTATGGAAAATAACGGTATCGTCATTTGGATTAGCGCTACCCGAAACATATTCCCACCAGCACTAACTTCTTTTGGTATTGCACCCGATAAAATCATTTTTGTTGACTTAAAAAAGGAACGGGAAATCCTTTGGGCTATGGAAGAAGCCCTAAAATGTAATGGACTGAATGGTGTAATCGGTGAAATAAAAGAACTCTCCTTTACCGTATCAAGACGGTTTCAATTAGCCGTTGAGGAAAGCCAGGTTACAGGGTTTATACTTCGTAGAGATCCTCGTAAAATAGAAAATACTGCCTGTGTTAGCCGCTGGCAAATTACTTCTTTACCCAGCCAATCAATAGACGGCTTGCCCGGCGTAGGTTTTCCCCGTTGGAAAGTAGATTTATTGAAAGTTAGAAATGGTAAAACGGGTACCTGGGATATAGAATGGGCCGCTGGACAATTCAAGCATATATACAATCCTGTTGAAGCAGTTTGGGCACAGCAAAAAGCAGTAGGATAAATGCAGAAGCGTTTTGTTTCCATATGGTTTCGGTATTTAAAAACGGATTGGTTTACCCGCCGTCAGCCTGCATTGCGGATGGTGCCTTTTGTACTTGCTATCTCGGATCATGGTCGTATGCTGGTAGCCAATAGGAACTATCATGCACAAAAAATAGGTGTTGAAATTGGGATGCCTGTTGCTGATGCTAAAGCTATTTTTTCTTCGCTGGAAGTGTTGGATGATCAACCTGATTTAGCTACGACTTTATTAAAAAATATTGGAGAATGGTGCATTCGTTATACACCAGTTGTTGCTGCTGATCCACCTGATGGATTATTACTTGAAGTAACCGGCTGTACCCATTTGTGGGGAGATGAACAGCAATATCTAAACACCCTCCAAAAACGGTTGAAAGACTTTGGCTATATCACACGAATAGCTATTGCAGATACTATTGGTACAGCCTGGGCAATTGCAAGGTTTTGCCGTGAACCATTGATTGTAAAAAGCGGAGAACAAACGAATGTATTACTATCATTACCCCCGCAAGCTTTACGAATAGATGCGGACACCCTACAACGATTAGAGAAGCTGGGGCTTAGACAGATCAACATGGTTATCAACCTGCCTCGCAAATCGCTAACACGCCGCTTTGGACCGCAATTGTCTCAACGCCTTGATCAGGCGATAGGTACGGAAGAGGAATGGATCACGAACCCGCTTACTCCACCTGTACCATACCAGGAAAGATTGCCCTGCTTAGAGCCTATCGTTCATGCTACCGGTATACAGATAGCCATTGAACGACTGCTTGATACTTTATGTAAGCAATTGCAAGCCGAACAAAAAGGCCTTCGCTTAGCAGAACTAAACTGTTACCGCACAGATGGGAAGCTACAAAAAGTGAGCATTGGTACCAATCGGCCTACCTGCAACAGCCACCATTTATTCAAATTATTTGAACTAAAAATTGAAACGATTGAACCTGCTGAAGGGATTGAATTATTTATACTGGAGGCAACGAAAGTAGAAGACCTGTTTACCTGGCAGGAAAAGATGTGGCCTGATACAAAGGGATTAGATGATGTAGCATTGAGTGAGTTGCTGGACCGTATTGAAGGTAAGCTAGGCACTGGTAATATACACCGCTTTTTACCTGCCGAGCACTATTGGCCAGAACGATCCTTTGTTGTTGCAGACTCTATTCAC
Source organism: uncultured Chitinophagaceae bacterium (assembly GCA_964242675.1). GTDB lineage: Bacteria > Bacteroidota > Bacteroidia > Chitinophagales > Chitinophagaceae > JAZKFT01. The sequence goes on along the minus strand of CAXTDG010000121.1, from coordinate 4,030 downwards.
AAAAAAGCAGCGGCCGAATGGAAAG
>CAXTDG010000121.1:1398-3995 GCA_964242675.1 uncultured Chitinophagaceae bacterium | reverse complement strand
AAGTCGATAGGCCACGACCACTGCAAGTACTTGCTAATCCGGAACTCATTGAAGTGGCAGCACCCATACCTGATTACCCTCCGATGAACTTTAGGTACAAGGGAAAACTACACACCATTACCCAAGCCGATGGACCTGAACGTATTGAGCAGGAATGGTGGCTGCAGGAAGGCCAGCACCGGGACTATTATGTAGTGGAAGATAAAGAAGGTTGCCGCTATTGGGTGTTTCGCTCAGGGCACTACGGTAGTGAAACACACCAATGGTTTATACATGGCTTTTTTGCCTAACCTATTTTATGAATTACATAGAACTACATGTAACTACTAATTTCAGTTTTCTGCGGGGTGCTTCTCATCCCGAAGAACTCGTACAGCAAGCGGCTGCGCTGGGCTATACCGAAATTGGAATAACGGATAGAAACAGTTTTGCTGGTATTGTACGGGCATACGCAGCAGCTAAGAAACTAGGGATTCGCATCATTGTAGGCTGTCAATTAGAATTATTGGATGGTATTAGTCTTATTGCTTATCCTACCAGTAAAGAAGCTTATTCCAGAATTTGTAACCTGCTAACGTTAGGAAACAGACGTGCTGAAAAAGGCGATTGCCATTTAAAAAAAGCGGATGTATATGCCCATTCAGAAGACGTGATTTTTATAGTACTGCCGCCAGAAACGTTGAATGAGCAGTTTGATTTTGATAGCAGTTTTGAGGAAACCCTTAAAACGTATAAAGATCATTTTGGGAGCAATTTATACATTGCCGCATGTAGAAAATACAATGGCGACGACCGTAAATATCTACACCGCCTGGCACAATTATCAACCCGTTTATACATTCCATTAGTGGCAACTAACAATGTGCATTATCATGAACCGGGCCGACGCCAATTGCAGGATATTGTAACCTGTATCCGGGAGAAATGTACTATTCATACAGCAGGATTTAAACTGCATCCGAATGCTGAAAGATATTTAAAAGATTCAACCGAAATGCTTCGGTTGTTTCGACAATATCCTGATGCTATTTTACGAACCAAAGAAATAGCTGAGGCCTGCACCTTTTCATTAGACGAACTAAAATATGAATACCCGGAAGAAATTACGACTGACGGTCGTATCCCGCAGGAAGAACTAACATTCCTTGCCTGGCAGGGTGCTACAGAACGCTACCCACAAGGTATTCCGGAAAAAACAGCTAAGGCTATCCGTTATGAATTACAGTTCATTGAACAAATGAATTACGCCGCTTATTTTTTGACTGTCTATGATATTGTGCGGTTTGCCAGGCAACAAAAAATCCTTTGCCAGGGACGTGGTTCAGCAGCCAATTCTACCATATGCTATTGCCTGGGTATTACTTCTGTTGATCCGGAAAAATTCGATTTATTATTTGAACGTTTTATTTCCTCTGCCCGAAACGAACCGCCGGATATTGATGTGGATTTTGAGCATGAGCGGCGAGAAGAAGTCATTCAGTACATCTACCGGAAATACGGCCGGGATAGAGCTGCAATTATAGCAACTGTTACGCAACAACATCAAAAAGGAGCCCTGCGGGATGTAGGTAAAGCAATGGGATTATCGGTTGATGTATTGAATCAATTAGCAGGTACCATCTGGCACTTCTCAGACGATTGGTTTGAAGATAAACGCCTCCTAGAACAAGGCTTAAACCCGCATGATCAACACTTGCGTAAAGTGCTGCAACTCACCAGGGAATTTATGGGTTTCCCCCGGCAACTGGGGCAGCATACGGGTGGCTTTGTAATTACAAGAGGCAAGCTAAGCGATCTTGTTCCGGTGCATAATGCCCGTATGGAAGACCGCACTTGTATTGAATGGAATAAGGACGATATTGATGCATTAGGCTTTATGAAAGTAGATGTGCTGGCCCTGGGAATGCTTACCTGCATACGCAAAGGGTTTGATCTGGCCAAAGAACATTACGGAGAGGATTTTACCCTAGCCAATATCCCCCAGGATGATCCCAAGGTCTATGAAATGATTTCCAGTGCAGACACGTTGGGTGTTTTTCAGATAGAAAGCCGGGCACAGCAATCTATGCTACCAAGATTACGACCTGAAAAGTTTTATGATCTGGTGATAGAAGTGGCAATTGTACGGCCAGGCCCCATTCAAGGGGATATGGTGCATCCCTACCTGCGCCGACGCAATGGTGAAGAGCCTATCGATTACCCGTCTAAAGAACTGGAAGCCATTTTAAAACGAACGCTAGGCATACCACTATTTCAAGAGCAAGCAATGCAAATTGCCATGGTAGCGGCAGACTTTACACCTGCTGAAGCGGATGAACTACGCAGAAGCATGGCCACTTTTAAAGCGAAAGGGATGGTAAAGCGATTTGGTGAAAAGCTGACGAATGGCATGCTAAAAAATGGGTACACGTTGGAATACGCTCAAAGGGTATTTAAGCAACTGGAAGGATTTGGCAGTTACGGATTCCCGGAAAGCCATGCGGCAAGCTTTGCTTTGCTAGTATATGTTTCCAGCTGGATGAAATGTTATTACCCTGATGTATTTGCCTGTGCCTTGCTAAACAGTATGCCCATGGGCTTTTACCAACCAGCACAAA
>CAXTDG010000121.1:0-1388 GCA_964242675.1 uncultured Chitinophagaceae bacterium | reverse complement strand
AAATAATAATTGATGCAAAAAAGCATGGAGTGGTGGTTAGAGAAGTGGATATTAATTTTTCTAACTGGGATAATCTGTTGGAAGATAAAGAAGGAAACTATTGTGCTATTCGTTTAGGGTTTCGGCAGATTAAAGGGTTGAGAGGGGAGGATATAGAACTACTAATAGCAAAAAGGGAAAGGGCTTATCAAACGATTAATGAATTGCGGGATATTGGTTTGCCGGATGTTGCATTGGAAAGACTAGCCGATGCAGACGCATTCCGTTCTATTGGGCTCGACCGACGGCAAGCGCTATGGGAAGTATCAACTAAAGACCGTCCCGTTCAACTATTTTCAGGCCAAATGCCAGCAGATGCAAAAGACGAACATATTACGCTCCCAACGATGGTTCAGTCTGAGCATGTAGTACAGGATTACGCAACAACTTCTTTGTCCTTAAAGGCTCACCCGGTAAGTTTTGTAAGGGAGAAATTAGATCAGCTCCATGTTACTCCTACAGGAAGTTTAGCATCTTTAAAAAATGGAGATTCCCTTAAAGTGGCCGGGTTAGTATTGGTACGACAAAGACCAGGAACGGCAAAAGGCGTTTGCTTTATAACGATTGAAGATGAAACAGGTTTTGCAAACCTGGTAATTTTTGCAAACCTGTTTGAGAAATATCGGAAAGAGATATTGCTATCCAAACTCATTATGGTAGAGGGCAAACTACAAATAGAAGGGGAAGTGGTACATGTAATTGTAAAAAGCTGCTATAACATTTCAACCTTTTTGCGTCATTTAACGCCATCTCCCATGAATGACACACAACTGCTTACGTTGGCCCGTTCAGACGAAAAATCAGCACCACCACAAAGCAGAAATATTCCAGATAAAAATAATAAACAGGAAAGCCTCTTTCCGGAGGCAAGGAATTTTAAGTGAACACTCATTGACTTACCCCTACTTAGTAGACTCATATACCCAATCACACCCTGCTGGACTACGTTTTTTGTGTGTTGACATTACACATGGTTATTATGGAAGTATTGGCTTGAAAAATAGCTGCTGTGCTGGCCTTGTGTGTAAGGGCAGCGATGTTTTGTGCGGTGGCGTGGCCGGGAAAATCGGTATTAAATCTATATAGATCAATCAGCGTGGTTTGGTAAGCATCAGCGCATTCTACCATAGGCGCAGGGCTCCGTCCTGTGTCTATGTGTTACTTCTATTTGGTTTTCACGCTGTTTGAGAAAAGTAATTGTTATACACCGGACGGAGTCCGGCGCCTAGTGGGGGAAAAACGATAGTCCAGTCTACTGGTTGCTTTGCTTGCAGCTATTGGTAATTGCCGCCTAAAAGTATAAATCAACATACAGCATGTAGGGCTTGCGCTGCTCGTACTCGTGACTC
>CAXTDG010000120.1:3482-9908 GCA_964242675.1 uncultured Chitinophagaceae bacterium | reverse complement strand
GTGATATTGCTAACCGGTATACCACCCAACCCAGCCCTCGTACGTACCCGCATAAACTGTGCAATAGCTGTAGGATCAGAAGTAGAAGCCCCATTGCCAATCACCGCTTCTACATAACTCAGTAATACATCACTGTAGCGAATCATGTATGTATTAATGCCGGTGCTGAAAGCATACACGCCGCCAGTAGAGGCATTATCGGCAAAATTTCCCACCACATATTTTTTAATATTTACTCCCGTTGGCGAATGATAAAGCGTGTAGGTGTACCCGCCGCTGGCTTGCTTCAGTTCGGGATAATAGTCACCTACCCGCATATACGTTTGCTTGGTGCGCAGGTCACCTGCAATAGAATCTCTCTGTAAATCGAAGCTGGGTTTAAAGCTTCCGAATCCATCGGTACCGCCGGTAATTCCTTCGCCGTAAGGTGCGGAATAAGCCTGTGTTACATTTCCGGTAGCGTAAGACCCTTCCGCATTGCTGGCCAGCCATTGCAAGGCCCACATGCTTTCTTTGTTATTGTTGTTTTTGGTAAAAAACAGGTCGGCATAATTAGGCAGTAAACCATAGCCATACATTGCCTCATTATTAATCAGCTCCAGGCATTTTGCTTTGGCATTATCATAATCATGCTGTGTCAGGTAAACCTTTGCCAGTAAAGCTTTGGCGGCACCACGCCCTACCCTGCCGGATGGTGATGTCACCGTTACGGGCAGCCATTGCTCAGACACTTTTAAATCATTAATAATGAATTTGTAAACGTCTGTTACAATGTGGCGAGGCACCTGGTAAGTTGCGTTATAATCGTTTGCCTCACTTACAATTGGTACCGCTCCATAAATACGCACCAGGTAGAAATAGGCACCTGCCCGCATGAATTTTGCTTCGGCAATAGCCATCTTAATCGTATTGCTATCAAGATAACTTGCGTTTTTATTTACGTTGGCAATAATCTTATTTGCCTGCCCTACAACGGAGTACAGTGAAGCCCAGCCATTGTACAAATACTGGTTGTTGGTGGTAATGTTCTGATTTTGGAACTGGATCATATCGGCATTGGCATCGCCGGTGGAATTGCCCGAAGAAATATCGCCAATACTCATGCTGTAGGTACAGTTGAAATTGTACCAGGGCGAGCCATAAAGAGAAGCCGTTACGGTTTGTACTTCGGCTGCTGTTCTAAAGTAATTGTCCTCTGTGTATCGGTCTTGCGGCGTGCCGTCGAAGAACGACTTTTTGCAGGATGCTGCCGACAACAAAACACCTACGGCAAGCAAAGCAAACCCCGATTTTTTAAAATATAGTTTCATACAATCTTTTGTTTTTTGTTCTTAAAGTTCTGCGTTGATACCAATAGTGAAAGTGCGGGGAACCGGGTAGCGGCCCAGGTCAATTCCGTTCAGGAATACGTTGCCGTTAATAGGGCCAACTTCCGGATCGTAGCCACTGTAATGCGTAAATGTGTACAGGTTTTGTACAGAGCCATACAACCGTAACCGGGATACACCTTTCCATTTTTTGGAAAGCATTGGCGTGAAGTTGTAACCCACGTTAATGTTTTGGATACGCAGGTAAGAGCCATCTTCAATAAAGCGGTCCGATACTCTTGCATTATCGTTAGGGTCGCCATTGGCATAGCGAGGCATAATGGTATTGGTATTTTCGGGTGTCCAGCGGTTGGCCACACTTGCCATCTGGTTGCCCGAAGTAGCCGTCATGGCTTCGCCCCAAATGCGGGTGTAGTTGAAAATATCGTTGCCTTGTGAACCGGTGATAAACACCGACGCATCAAAATTGGAATAGGAGAAAGTGTTGGTAAACCCATAGGTGAAATCCGGATTAGGATCACCGATGATGGTTCTGTCAGATGCATCAATTACGCCATCCTTATTCAGGTTGCGAAATTTAATATCGCCCAGGTAAGTACCTGTTTTGGCATTGATGGTATTGCCCGATTTGATAGCTGAAGAACTCAGTTCAGCCAGCGATTGATAAATGCCTTCAACCTGGTAGCCATAAAACAAACCTACCGGCTGACCCACTACCGTTCTGGTAATAGTTGGGTTGCCGTTTACCGATAATGACTGCGAGATATTTGAACTGGCAGAGCTTAATTCTCTAACAATATTTTTGTAATGAGACAGCACCAGGTTGCTACGGAAACCCAATTTATGATTCGCTCCGTTGTTGTAGCCTATGGATAAATCCAGGCCCTTGTTTTCCATTTTACCAAAATTTACATACGGTGCTGACAGGGAAAAAGTACCACTGTTAGGAATACCGATACCAGTAAAAGCCGGGTAAGTATTGGCAAAAAGGAATTTGTCGGATATCTTATCGTACAAATCAACCGTTACATCAAAATACTTGGCAATGGTCATGTCCACACCAAGATTGGTTTGCTTCTGATGTTCCCAGGTTACGCCGGGATTACCATAGTTGCTTACATACTGGCCAAGGCCCGTTCCAAATGCAGTGGCATTTATAAACAAGGAACTGAGGGCAGAACCGTAAGAATAGTTAGGCACGTTTTGGTTACCAATTTCGCCATACCCTAAGCGTACTTTGAATGAAGAAACGGTTCTTGCAATTGACTTGAAAAAATCTTCGTTGCTAGCCGTCCAGGATGCAGATACGCCGGGGAAATAACCCGTTTGGTGGCCTGGTGCAAATTTGGAAGTCTGGTCACGGCGAATATTAGCCGTAACAGAATACCTGTTTTTATAAGAATAAATAGCCCTGGCAAAATAAGAAGCCTGTGTAGATTGGCCCATGCTTTCCGTAGCGCTGGCCGTGCTAGGATCACCCAGATTAAGTGAATACACTTCGTTAGAAGCAAACTTAGAACGAGCGGCAGAGACAGTATTGTAAGTACTCTTCAGCGCTTCCTGCCCTACCAGTACCGTTAGGTCATGTGTATTATTAAAATTCTTACGGTAGGTAAGCGTATTACGCCAGTTCCAGTAAATATTTTTACTGTTTTGTACCCGGTAAGTGTTCAGTTCATTTCTGGAACGGCCCCAGGCAAACGTAGGCGTAAAGGCATCACTTACGCCCCAGGTAAGATCGCTACCGAAGTCACTTCTGAAAGTAAAATCCTTGTAAGAAGTTTGTCCATAAATATTGCTTTGCAGTTTGTTACGCACCAATTGTGTATGGAAAGTCCGAGCCTGCGCTACAGGATTACCGCCGCTTACGGCACCCAGTCCGGTTACATCACTTGGGCCACCGAAAGATCCATCTAAATTGTAGATGGGTACATCCGGCGCTTGCTGAATAGCCATGGCAATTACGTTAGTATAACTGTTACTGGCATTATTGGTAAGCGTAATGCGCTGGTCGGTGTTTCCGTAAGTGGCGTTTACACCCAGTTTCAGCCAGGGTTTTACCTGGTTGTCCAGATTAATACGAACGGTTTTACGGTTCAAACCCGAGCCAATTACGGTCCCTTCCTGGTTGTAATAGTTACCAGAAATATAATAGGTAGTTCCTGCCTTGCCGCCGGATAAAGCAACCTGGTGATTTTGGGTCAGCGCATTCTGGAAAATGTTACGCTGCCAGTCGGTGCCTTTGCCCAACAAATCAAGGTTGGCATATTGCGCCATCCTTTCCGTACCGGTAAATTCAGAGATGCTGTTTTTATAAGTAGCATACTGCTTCAGGTCCATTAGTTTCAGGTAATATGGGTTTTGAGATTTTCCCACCCAACCATCGTAACTAAGTTTTCCTTCACCAGCTTTGCCTTTTTTAGTAGTAATAATGATAACGCCATTGGAGCCTCTGTTACCATAAATAGAAGTGGCCGATGCATCCTTTAATATATCTATGGAAAGAACATCATTGGGATTCAAAAAAGACAAGGCACTCATATTCGTCTCGCCATCACCGGCGGCAGAAATAGCGCCTTTATTATCGTTTCCATCCAGCGGAACGCCGTCAATTACATACAGCGGTTCTGTACCGCCAAACGTAGATATACCACGGATTTTCACCGAAACGCCACCACCCGGTGCACCGGAGTTTTGCGTAACGGTTACACCCGCAACTTTGCCTTGCAGCATCTGGTCAACGCCTGCCACCGGCAGGTTTTTAATATCATCTCCACGTACAGAGGAAATGGCGCTATTTACATCCTTACGGCGTTGCTCGCCATAGCCAATCACCACTACTTGCTCCATTTCTTTACTGGCAGATGCAAGCGTAATATTTAGTTGGGTCAGGTTACCGATTCTTACTTCCTGCGTAGTGTAGCTTACCGATGAGATAACAAGGGTTGCTCTTGGGGGAACGCTAATTTGAAAATTGCCCGAATCATTACTATTCACGCCGGTTCTGGTGCCTTTCACAACAATAGAAACGCCGGGCAAGGCTTCCGCATTTTCATTTCTTATTTTTCCTCTTATCAACACGTTTTGTGCTTGAGCGGAAGAAACAAAAACAATAAATAAAAACAAAAGCATTATTACTGCTTTTCCGCTTGTAATACATAGTTGATACAGGGGTGGTGCCTGTGGTGGTAACTTGGTAAAAGATCTTTTCATACTTTTTTTTCTCTCAGAGTTATACGTCATTCAAATCATTTTAAAATGCTGGGGCACAGTAAGCCTTTCGTGCTATGGGGATAAGTACAATACACAAGTTTCCTACGCAGGTAAAAATGGTTGAAGCCTGTATAAGATTCTACAACGGATTAATGCGGTCTGGTTAAAACGAAATTTTTTTGGGGTTTTTATACTGTAGGTAATCAGGTACAGAATATTGGCAATCAAGCAACAGCGGAGCAAAAAACATAGTTTATTAATTCAAAAAATGGCAAGTGAAGCAAATCAATTCGGGTACTAAAGTAGGAATATTTACCCATCGTGCAACCGATTGCATAAATATATTTTTAAGTACTCCCTTATTGCATTTTAGGATTTAAGAAAAATGTTAAAGAAATGTTTTGAAATTTAAATTTTCATTAGACCGTATTCTTATTTACAATAAAACTCAAAATAAAAGTCAACTGGAATAAATAGCTTGCAACCGATTACATAACCTCAGACATATCTATCTTAACCTCCTCATCCCCTACCTATGACTTCCGACGAAAAAGAAATCACCATCTACGACCTGGCCCGGGAACTGGACATTTCTGCTGCAACTGTTAGCCGTGGTTTGCAAAACAATCCTACGGTTAGTAAAAAAACCCGCAAACGGATCCACGATCTGGCACAGTCACTTGGTTATCGGTCTAACCATTTTGCCCGCAACCTACGGCGGCAGCGTACGCATACTATTGGGGTAATTGTGCCACGGCTTAATAGCTATTTTATGTCGGCAGTTATTTCCGGGATGGAACATGTAGCCAGTAAATCAGGTTTTAATCTTATTATCAGTCAGTCGTCGGAAAATGCGGCTAAAGAAAAAGCCAATGCCGCTACAATGTTTGCTAACCGGGTAGACGGATTACTGGTATCATTGGCGTACGATGCAGACGACAGCAATCATTTTGATATTTTTTTGCAAAAGAAAATACCTGTCATTTTTTTTGACCGCATACCGGAAGACAATCAGCACACCAAGGTTTTAATTGATAATAAGAAAGCGGCCTGGGAAGCTACTATGCATCTGGTAAAGCAAGGCTGCAAAAGAGTTGTACACATTACTGCCCCGTCCAGACGCAATGTGTATTTGGATAGAATTGAAGGGTATAAAAAAGCTTTAAACGATGTCGACCTCAGCTTCAGCGAAGACCTGATTATTTACAATAACCTCAGCTATGATGCCGGTATAGAGGCAGCAGAATTCATTTGCAGGATGAAGCCAATGCCCGATGGCGTATTTGTGGCAAACGACAACTGTGCAGTAAGCTGTATGAGTACTTTAAAAGAAGCGGGAATACGCATTCCGCAGGATATAGCTTTCGTAGGATTCAATAAGGATCCTGTTTCAAGAGTAATAGAGCCACACCTGACAACTATTAATTATCCAGGATACGAAATAGGGGAAGCAGCAATGCGCCACATGGTGAATGATTTAAATGAAGAGGCTACTAATACCTTAACCAATACCATTACGCTACGAGCCGAACTAATTGTCCGGGACTCATCGAAACGGAAATAACCATCTTCTTAAATTTTACTAAAAATAAAACAACAACGTTTGCAATATGAAAGGAACTTTTTCAGGAGGGGCTTTATTAATAAGTGCCACCCTATTTTGTAGCTGTGGCGAAACCAGCGGAGTCAAAACTGGTAACGATTTTACTGATGCTAATAAAGATTCGTCGGGCATAACTTACCTGTCTCAGCCCCTCATTTCTAACATCTATACAGCCGACCCTTCGGCACATGTATTCAATGGGAAAATTTATATCTACCCTTCCCACGACTATGATGCTGGCGTGCCGGAAAATGACAACGGCGATCATTTTGCCATGCGGGA
>CAXTDG010000120.1:0-3472 GCA_964242675.1 uncultured Chitinophagaceae bacterium | reverse complement strand
GCCATGGGCAGGCGGGCAGTTGTGGGCACGAGATGTTGCTTTCAAAGGCGGAACCTACTACCTGTACTTCCCACTGAAAGATAAAACGGATGTGTTTCGCATTGGCGTGGCTACCAGCAAATCGCCGACCGGCCCGTTTAAAGCAGAAGTCGAACCGATGAAGGGCAGCTTTAGTATAGACCCAGCCGTTTTTACCGATGATGATGGCAGCACTTACATGTATTTTGGCGGCATTTGGGGCGGTCAGTTGCAGCGCTGGCAGGGCAATAAATACGATTCGGCAATAGGCAATACCGATCTGAAAAAAGACAAGGACGCAGAAATTGCTCCCCGAATTGCCAAGCTCTCCGGCGATATGCTACAGTTTGACGGAGGCGTAAAAGAAGGGGCAATAATAGATAGTGCTACCGGCAAACCATTGCTGGGTGGCGACCATGATCGCCGCTATTTCGAAGGCCCGTGGATGCATAAATGGAACGGAAAATACTATTTCACCTATTCAACCGGCGATACGCATTTCCTGGCTTATGCCGTGGGCACTAGTCCTTACGGTCCATTTACCTACAAAGGTACTTTTATGAACCCCGTGCAGGGCTGGACGACTCACCATTCCATCGTTGAAATAGGTGGCAAATGGTATATTTTTTACCATGATACGCAATTAAGTGGCAAAACGCATTTGCGGAATGTAAAAGTGGCTGAACTGCATCATTTACCAGATGGCAGTATTGAGATGATTGACACCTACAAAAAATCTTAAACATTATCTCAACTATAATCATAAAAAAGAAGCCTTTAGACGGGCTTCTTTTTTTGTAGGGCAATGAGTAGCATACGATATTTAAAACTCTTCAATCACTTTACTCCCACTATACCAATCTATCATGTTCAGCACCAAGTAATTCCAGTTTTGAAAACCTTTGTTCAGCACAGGCTGACCGGTATCAGGTTCATAGTATTCATGCAAGGCACCATTTTGCTGGTAATCTTTCCCAAATAGTCTAATTGTTTTTGCGGCTAAGGTTTGAGCTTCCTTCTTAAAACCATATTTTACCAATCCCCGAAACACCAGGTAATTGGAAATGCCCCAGATAGGTCCCAACCAATTAGAGGGATTATTGCTGGCCCGAACACTATACATTTTCTCCAGCTTAGAAAGGGTACGAACGCCATACGCCGCATTGAATGTTCTGGCATCCATCAGGTTTTCCTTTACAATGCGTTTAGCTTGCTCTGGTGTAGCAATGCCTGCCCACAGCGCTAAAAAGCCCGACCACGAACCTATCCGTTGAATAAGGCAGTCATATGCTCTTGGAAAGCCGCTGTGCAGAATAAATTGTTGCCCGAAAATGATAGCCGGTTCGTTGGTTACAGGCCTCAGATTAAGATCTACGGAATAGAAGCAACCGTCTTTTTCGTCCCAACAATATTTCTGTATAGCAGCTTTTAAATCGGCAGCATCGTTTTCGTACTCTTTGCTAATATCATTAAGGTTTAGGCACCGGGCCAGGTAGGTCATAGCCTGTAGCTCCTTATACATCAGGCAGTTTAGAAAAATAGAAGCAGAACTGCCCGGTGGCCGGAAGAAAGTAGCAGGATCATTGTCAACCCCAATAGCTAAATCGTCTTGCCAATAATAAAGGCCCGTTTGTTTATGCCGATGATGTGATTCGTAATTGTTGATGAATGCTTGCAGCAAGCTAAATTTTTCCTGCAACCACGCCGCACTGTCCTTATTCAAACGGGTTAGGAAAGCGGCATGTTGTGCCAGCACTGGCTTATGCATATTAGTAGCATAAATGTTGGCAGGCTTTATTTTTTCAGGGTCCGATTTTTTTGCTACCAATATAGGCATGTAGCCATCAAAACTAGTATAAGAAAGGAAGTTGAGTACACAACCTTGCTCAAATTTTACAGCGTCTTGCTTGTCTGTAGTGGTGCCGTTGTCGTTCAGTATCTGGCGCAGGGCAATATTGCTCAGCCACGAATCCCAGTCCCACAAATCATTTGCATAGGAGTCGCTACCGGGCGTTATGTAGGGGTAAATCAAAGCACCACCCGGCTGCCGGAACATTCCTTTATAGACCCTATAAATCTGCACCCGTATTAATTTGGAATAGCCCCTCAGGCTATCAGGCAGCTGAGCAGATGCAGCAAACAGCAGCAATACCCAACAAAACAAAAAACAACATCCTTTTTTAAATATCATCATGACAAGCGCTTACAGATTAACTGCGTAAATGTATGCTTGAAAATAAGCTGTAAAACTTGAACCTTTACATTAGCTATTTAACTCTTGCCATTTCAATACAGGGGTTAGCACACTGTAGTCAAAAAGAGTTATTGATTAATTTTCTTTTAAAAATGCAACCGATTGCATAAATATTTACTTTAGCCCACTGCTTTGCTATAATGCATTTTTAAAATCTTTTACAGAGCTAGTCTAAAAGGCTTTGCCGTATGAAAAAATTCATCATTTTAATTATTGGAATAAGCCTTACTTACTTTGCAGGCGCTGAAGATGGCTACCAACTTTGGCTACGTTATAAATTGGTGGATGATAAAGCCTTACTGAGTCAATATCAAAGTGCAACGACATCTGTTTATTTTCCGGGAGAAACACCAACCTTATTAGCCGCAAAACAGGAACTAAAAATTGGTTTGGAAGGCTTATTGGGAAAGCCAGTTGTATTTACCAACGATTACGCTAAATCCACTTTAATTATATCCACTCCTGCTAATTCATCTTTAATTGAAACATTGCCATTAATAAATGATGTAAATAAAGCCGGGAAAGAAGGATTCATAATTAGAGAAGCTAAGTCTGTTACAAAAAGACATATTGTTATTACTGCCAACTCCGACATTGGCGTACTCTATGGGGTTTTTCATTTTCTACGATTAATACAAACGCATCAAAGCATCCAGAATGTAAACATCATTAGCAAGCCAAAAATCGGCTTACGCATTCTTAATCATTGGGATAATCTCAACCGCACCGTTGAACGTGGCTACGCAGGTTTTTCCATCTGGAACTGGCATACTTTACCTGATTATATTGACCAGCGTTATATTGACTATGCAAGAGCCAATGCCAGCATTGGAATTAACGGCACGGTGCTAACAAACGTGAATGCCAATGCGCTGGTATTAACGCCTGCTTACTTGCAAAAAGTAGCAGCACTGGCTAATACATTTCGGTCTTACGGAATTAAAGTTTACCTCACCGCAAGGTTTAGCGCACCCATAGAAATTGGCGGCTTAAAAACGGCTGATCCATTGGATGAAAATGTAAAAAAATGGTGGCAAAAAAAGATTGATTCTATCTATCAAATCATTCCTGATTTTGGTGGCTTTTTGGTGAAGGCAAATAGCGAAGGGCAGCCCGGTCCGCAGAATTATGGACGCAGCCATGTGGATGGTGCCAACATGTTTGCCGATGCACTGGCACCACATGGCGGCATTGTAATGT
>CAXTDG010000119.1:0-9937 GCA_964242675.1 uncultured Chitinophagaceae bacterium | reverse complement strand
CAGATATCTGGGTATGTGGTGCTTAACAATACCGCTAAGCCGCCCGGTGGGTATTCCCCCTACTCTTTCCAACTCCGGGCTACCACTCAAAAAAATCATTTTACCAGAGGGAAAAGTATAATTACCCGTTTCTGCCATGTAGCACAATAGTGCATTACGGGCAGAGTTGATGTGGTTCGAAATAGAGTCTTTGGTAATGGGTATATACTTCACACCGCTTGTGGTGCCACTAGTTTTAGCCAAGTAAATGGGCTTTCCTTTCCACAGCACATTGTGACGACCTTCTTTTATTTTCTCTATGTACCCCTTCATCTGTTCATAATCCCGTATTGGAATCGATTGCTGAAACTGCTCGTAATTCTCTACTTTCTCTAACTGATGCTCCTTCCCGTAATCTGTCTTCCTGCCACCACTGATTAAGTCTTTTAGTATTTTTTCCTGATCTTCAACAGCCGTCTGTGCACCCCTCGTTATCTGCTTATACACCATTGCAGCAAACGGCTTTGCTAAAAGCGATTTTATATTCATTTGCAAGCGAAAAATAAGGCCCAAATGTACTCTCATTACTTCGCCGCAAATGTTGGAACCAGTAATAATTTTCAAGCTTTTCTATCTTATTTCATGCATAAATGAGCCAAGTCAGGAAACCGTCTTATTGACTATGGTTAAGTAGTCAAAATAATAAATGCCAAAAAAAGTAAAAAAAAGAGGAATCAATAAGGTAAATACATACTTTTGCCGACCGAAAAAATATTTGGATAGTTATGTTAGCAGTAGTAAAAATAGCCGGCCAGCAGTTCACCGTTAAAGCCGGCGACCAACTATACGTACCGCATATCAGCGGCAAAACCGGTGACAAAGTTGAGTTTTCTGATGTATTGCTGGTAAATGCCGATGGCAATTTTTCCGCAGGTGCTGATGTAGCCAACACTTTGGTAAGAGCTGAGATTGTAAAAGAATTAGTACAAGGTGATAAAGTGATTGCCTTTAAGATGAAACGCCGTAAGGGCTTTCGTAAAAAGATCGGTCATCGTACGCACTATACACAGGTAAAAATTGAAAGTATTGCTTAATTGCTTCCTTTCTATTTTCATTCTTAACTACAAAACATTATAATAAAATGGCACATAAAAAAGGTGAAGGTTCCGTAAAAAACGGACGTGACTCACATAGCAAAAGATTAGGTGTAAAAATTTATGGTGGTCAGCCCGCTATTTCTGGCAATATCATCATCCGTCAGCGGGGTACTACTTACCATCCTGGTAGCAACGTTGGTGTTGGTAAAGACTTTACCATCTTTGCTCTTACTGATGGTTTGGTTGAATTTAAAAAAGGAAAAGAAAACAGGACATTTGTTTCTGTTGTAACTGAATAATATACTTTTTTAAAAAGTATTAATAAAAAAGGCGAAGCTGTACAGCTTCGCCTTTTTTATTGTCTATAGTTATTCACATAATGCTGCCTGTTCTGGTATTATTAAAATGTTTTGCTGAGAAAAAAAAATTTTTAATTTTACTGCGGATTTACTAACCATTAAAATTCTACAACATGGCAACTGCAAAAAAAGCAGCGCCGGCAAAAAAGGCTGCGCCTAAAAAAGCAACAGCTCCAAAAAAAGCCGCACCAGCTGCAAAGAAAGCTGCACCAGTAAAGAAAGCTGCACCAGCTAAAAAAGCCGCTCCCGTAAAAAAAGCAGCAGCTCCAAAAAAAGCTGCGCCAGCTAAAAAAGCTGCTCCTGCAAAAAAAGCGGCAGCGCCTAAAAAAGCAGTAACTGCGAAGAAAGCAGCCCCTGCAAAAAAAGCGGCACCAGCTAAAAAAGCTACTTCAAAGAAAGCAGCAAAAGCATGACGTAAGAACACAACAGTAAGTTGATAAAGTTCCATTTCTACTCACATAGAAATGGAACTTTTTTTATACAGGCATTTTCCGTTTATGCTCTTAGTGATTGTAGCTTTATCGCTTTATTATTTCTTATGACCAACGACCAGATAGCCGATTTATTTACCCTTCTTGGAAAAATGATAGATGTGCATGGTGAAAGCAGCTTTAAGTCAAAAGCCTACGCCAGTGCGGCTTTTGCAATAGAAAAGCTACCTGAGCAATTAGAAAAGATGCCGCCAGAAAAGATAGAAAATATAAAAGGAATTGGTGATGCTATTGCTGCAAAAATTGGAGAAATAATAGCAACCGGCAGAATGCAAACACTGGATAAATATCTGCAGCAAACACCGGCTGGTGTAATAGAGATGCTGCAAATAAAAGGATTAGGGCCAAAGAAAATTCATACTGTTTGGAAGGAAATGCACATTGAAAGTATGGGTGAGTTGCTATATGCATGCAATGAGAATCGGCTGATGATGTATAAAGGGTTTGGTGAAAAAACGCAGCAAAATGTAAAAGCTGCAATTGAATTTTTTCAGAAGAGCCAGGGCCATTTTTTATACCAACAAATTGAAACACTTAGTAAGAAATTGTTGCACACATTTCAGCAGGAATTAAAGCCTAATCGAATTTTTCTAACAGGTGCAGCAGCGATGTATGAAGATGTAGTTGATAGCATCGATTTTGTAACAGATGCTTCTATAAATTCTATTACATTCTACTTGCAAAAACAGTCAGTTGTATTTGAGAACATTGATAAATTCTTTTCATTTCAATTAGAGGAAGGAATTAAAATAGAGATAGAATGTGTTACAAAAGAAGATTTGCTACACATTGCTTTAGAAAAAACAAGCGATCAGGATTTCTTCATTGCTTTTCAAAATGAATACGGCTTCTCATCGGCCAATGACTTTTCATCCGTTGAGGACTATTTGTCTTCATTGCAATTAAGTAACTTAACACCAGATGTAAGAAGAACTGCAAAGGCATTGGATTGGAGCAAAAATAATTCGCTGCAAAATCTCATTACCCCACAAGATATCAGAGGCATCATCCATTCGCATAGCAATTGGAGCGATGGTAGCAATACTGTAGAAGAAATGGCCATTGCAGCACAACAAAAAGGTTATGAATACCTGGTGATGAGCGACCATAGCAAATCAGCTTTTTATGCTAATGGCCTTACCGAGGATCGAATTAAAGCACAGCATCAATACATTGATGAGCTGAATAAAAAACTAGCTCCATTTAAAATCTTCAAAAGCATTGAATGCGATATTTTGAATGAAGGCCAATTGGATTATAGCAATAATATGTTGTCCACTTTTGATCTGGTGATTGCTTCTGTGCACAGTAACCTGAAGATGACGGAGGCCAAGGCCATGCAGCGTTTGCTAGCAGCTATAGAAAACCCGTATACAACCATTTTAGGCCACATGACCGGCCGTCTTTTGCTAAGTAGGGCTGGCTATCCCATTGATCATAAAATGGTAATTGATGCTTGTGCAGCTAACAGCGTCGTCATAGAACTAAACGCCCACCCCCGCCGGCTGGATATGGATTGGCACTGGATTGATTATGCTATAGAAAAAGGTGTCTTCATTTCTATAAATCCTGATGCACATAGCCTTGATGGAATTGACCTGGTAAAATATGGTGTACTGGCTGCTCGTAAAGGATTACTATTAAAAGATCAAAACCTCAGCAGTTTTACCTTGCCTCAGTTCGAAACATTTCTGTCGGACTTACGAATGAAAAAAGGTATTTAATATCTTCTATAACCGATAGCATTGCAGCATGGCCCGTTTGTTCAAAATCTTTTTTGTTGGAATGCTCATTAGTGCACTCGGCACCTTGCCACTGGGCACTTTGAATATTATTTCCATGCAGTTATCTGTGGCCGAAGGTTATCAGCAAGCTGCTTGGTTTGCCTTGGGCGTGGCACTAGTAGAAGTTGTATACGTACGCATTTCGCTGGTAGGTATGGACTGGGTACGCAAGCGAAAAAAACTATTCAAGTGGCTTGATTGGATTGCCTTACTTATTGTGGTTGCATTAGCTATTACAAGTTTTATTGCAGCTACTAAGTCACACTCCTCTTCATCGCAAAACGCTATTATCAGCAATCACATGAACCGCTTTTTATTTGGTCTGATGATGAGTGCAATTAACCCGGTGCAAATTCCTTTTTGGTTTGGGTGGAGCACTGTTTTATTTACCAAAAAAGTACTGGAGCCAGATAACCGACACTACAATTTTTACATCATTGGTATTGGACTAGGCACACTCATCGGCCATGCAGTTTTTATATTTGGAGGTCAGTTATTTGCAAAAATGCTGGAACAGAATTCTTCTACTGTCAATTATGTTGTGGGTAGTGTATTTGCGCTTACAGCCATTATTCAGTTGGTTAAAATTGTAAAAGGCAAGGGCATAGCTGATTCGCTGGAAGAAAAGAAGTAACTTTCTGTTGAAACAATCAAAATGAACGTGCACTTAATAAGAGTTTATAAAAAATACACAAAGCTTTTTGTACGCTTGAAAAAGCTTTTTTCGTTGCCAAGGCTGGGGTAGCTTCGCTCGGGTTGTAGATGGCAGTTATCTTACCAGCCACTCAATGTAACAGTTCCTATTTCAACGTTGTATCAGTAATTGTCATTAGCTATCATGCGTTTCTACAGATTTTTTCTTAGCCTTATTTTACCCACTTTTCTATTGCTGTTTTTCGGCTGTACCCTTTTTGCACAGCCCACCCCAAGTAATAGCAGCATTAAAGATTTTGTATCCTATCAAAAAAGCTTTCGCAGGGTAAGCGATGTTTTTAAACTAAAGGAAGACACGCTAAAAAAACAATTTGCAGAAAAAGGGATTGTATGGCCGGCAAAGTTCATGTACATCCGTTCGTTTAAGTACGATAGCCAAATGGAAGTATGGATAAAAAATGATCGTAAAGAGCCATACAAATTGTTCAACACGTACAAAGTATGTGCATTGGCAGGTACGCTTGGTCCTAAGCGATTTGAAGGGGATTACCAGGTACCGGAAGGTTTTTACTATATCAACGAATTCAGGCCCAACAGTAACTATCACTTGGCGTTAGGAGTCAACTATCCCAATGCTTCAGATCGTATCCTTAGCGATTCTTTTAAGCCTGGTAGTGCTATTTACGTACATGGTAGTTGCGTAACGGTAGGCTGCATACCTATTACTGATGAGCAGATTGAGGATCTTTATATCATTGCTTCAACTGTTCATAGTGCCGGGCAGGATTTTATTCCAATTCATGTATTTCCTATAGTGTTTAAGAATAAACGCAGCCAGGAATATCTCGACAAGTTTTTAAAAGATCGGCCTGACTATCAACCCATGATGGATAAGCTGAAATATGCTTATTACTATTTCGACCACAAGAAGGTAATCCCCACTATAATGGTCGATAAAAAAGGAACTTATCTGTTTGCTGATGAACCCAAACTAGCTTACCAGATAGCACCGCCCCCCAAGAATGTAATTGTAGCTAAACAAGCTACTCCTGTCAATTTCAATGAAGCAGATTTATCTCGTTCCATTTATCGGCAGGCGGTTTTTCCAGGTGGTAACGCTGCTTTTAAAACTTACATCGATGACTTAGCTAAAGAACTAAGCCTATTGATGCCGGAAGACCGCACCGGCAGTTTTGTACAAGTTGAATTTGTAGTAAGTAAAGAAGGAAAACTTATTCTGCCGAAAGTAACTAGTGGTGCCAATGCCGAAATGAATAACCTCATTATTGACCGCTTTGAAGCAATGCCTTTGTGGCAACCAGCCAACAACGAAAAGCTACAACCAGTAGCGGTTCGGCTTACTCAAACCATTGAGGTAAATGCTCCGGCAGTACGTAAAAAGGAAAATCCTTCGACCGAATGACAAAATAAAAAAACCTGATGCTTAAGACATCAGGTTTTTTTATTGTAGTAAAAATTATTATTCGTCTACCGGGCTACGCTTGCCATCATTTAATTTCTGTAAAGTCAGTTCAAGTCTCTTTGTTTTTGTATCTTCTTTACGGGCTGCTTTTATCCAGGAAATGTATTCTTTCTGATACGTAACTGGTAAGGCATCAAAGAAATTTTTGGCTTTGGGATTTTCGCCAAAAAGACTTTGCAATTCAGCAGGCGCTATAGAAGCCGTTACCGTTTTTGCAATTTCTACTGCGGCTTCCACTGTTTCATTGTGGTCTTCAGCTTCTGGCATTGGGTGTAGTGTATCTCCTTTTTTGAACCACAAAGCACTCCATACATGGTCAAGATCAATCTGCGATACACCTTCGAAACTCTTTGATGTCAGGCAATTCCAACTGCAATCTCGGTTCAGGTCGCTGGCTATCTTCGAAGTTGCTTTGGGGAAAGCAACCCATAACTTCCCTAAGGGGTGCAAAGCAGGCAATACATCTTTCAAAATACTTACAAGCTGATTTTCGTTTACGGCAAATACCAGCGCCCAGTCTATCTTCCGGCTTCGTAAAAGCGGAGTAACATTTTTTGCAAAAGACAGTTTGGCAAACTGTTTTTCAATCGAAGAAGGTAAACCCTGAATCAATAAGTTCTTTTCATCCTTCAGGTTCAGCTTCTCCAAGATGCTTAATTGCGACATGCTCTATTTGGTTAAGTGAAAAAATTGAGTGTGCAAAATTAAAAAATTATACAATCTTTAAAGAACTTATTTACACCAAAAATGCTAATATTCCCGCTGCTTAGTTGCTTTGGGGAAAGGCTGTGCCTAAATTCATCTTTCTTAGCATTAAAAAATCTTTCTATTGGTCAAAGCATTCGCAATTACTGCTACCAATACTTTCCAAAAAAAATCCCCAGTAATTAACCGGGGATTTTTTAAAAGATAAATTCTTATTTACCATTAGGCTTATAATACTTCATAGCTTCTGGCAGTTCTTGTTGTATTTGCTTAATGCGAGTTGCATCTGCAGGGTGGGTACTTAAAAATTCAGGGGGCTTTTGACCGCCACTTGCAGCTGCCATTCTTTGCCAAAAAGTTACTGCTTCCTGTGGGTTATAACCTCCTAATGCACAATAAGTAAGCCCAAGCTTATCGGCTTCTGATTCCTGACTACGGCTGTGTGGCAATGAATAACCTACCTGTGTACCTACATCATAAGCTGATAAAAACACATTTCTTGTTTGTGCAGTCTTTTCATTGGAAGCTAACAGTACTGATAAAAGTTGCCCACCTATTTGTCTTTTGTATTCACTAGCCATCCGCTCCCGGCCATGCTCAGCCACGGCATGCGCTATTTCGTGACCCATTACTACAGCTAGTGCATTTTCATTTTGCGTAAGCGGAAGGATACCAGTGTATACCACAATCTTACCACCTGGCATACACCAGGCGTTGGCCTCACTACTATTTACAAGATTATATTCCCATGCAAAGCCATCTAAAGCGCTTGCCTTACCTTGGTCAGTATAGTATTTTGTAATTGCTGCAGAAATACGACTACCAACACGTTTAACCATTTCTGCCTGGGATGTTCCGGTTACGGGTCTTACGGAATCAAGAAACTGCTTGTATTCCGATTTAGCCATTTCCTGCATCTGCGCTTCGGAAACAAGGCTGGATTGATTACGATTGGTAACTGCATTTTTGCCACCATCACAGGCAAAAAAAGTAATTGTAATTACAGTAGTGAGAGATAAAATAAATCGCTTCATAGTGAAATTTTTGGGCGTTTAGAACTTAAGAATAAGCTCTGTCCCAAAGGTTTAACTACGGCGAGCTTTTCTGCGGTCCCGGTATTTCAAAATACGTGCCTTGCTTTCATTGCCGTTCAGCAGCTTATTAATGTTCTTCTGATGGGTAAGTACAACCAGCAGCGCTACGGCAATAGCAAAAACCCGATACAATGGCACAGGATCTTTAAAAATAATGAGTATAAAAAACGGGAAAGCGATACTTGCAAGAATAGAACTTAGCGATACAAACCGGGTAAGATAAAGTACAATTAAGAAGATAACAATACAATAAACGGCTACCATTGGCTGAATGCCCAACACCATTCCAAATACAGTTGCCACTCCTTTGCCACCTTTAAAATTGGCCCAAAGCGGAAAGATGTGGCCTAATACAGCAGCCATTCCCAATCCTATCTGAAAATTGGTACGATGCAGTTCCATCAGGTAACCGGTACCATCGTAGTGAGAAGGCAATAAAAGATAAAGCAATGCAGCGAGAAGTCCTTTTAGCATGTCTACTGCCATAACAAAACTGCCCCACTGAGCACCTAATACCCTAAAAGTATTTGTAGCTCCAGCGTTGCCACTACCATAATCTCTGATATCAATGCCAAAAAAATATTTGCTTACCCACACAGCTGTAGGAATGGAACCTACCATATAAGCAATAATAATTAGTAGCAATTCACTCATCGTAAGACAAACAAGGTTTTAAGAAAATGCGCTGCAAACACAGACGGCAATTGTACCACCATGCACTTAACAAATAGGGGGCATGCAATATTACTGATTTGTAGCTAAAAACCAAGGTTACAAATGACTAAATAAAATACAAACCCAACCATTCCTGTGCAAAATTTGCCGTTGTTGTAAATTTTGTTTTGCTGCTGCTTCATTTATGTCTAACTCGTCAGCAGTTAGTAAGCCACTTAAAAGTAGCCATCCTCCTGGGTTTAGTTTTTGCTTCATAGTACTTAAATTATCCAGAATTACGTTTTTGTTGATATTAGCTAAAATGATGTCAACTGATTGAGTGGCACTTATATCATCAGCT
The DNA here is from genome assembly GCA_964242675.1 of uncultured Chitinophagaceae bacterium. Taxonomy (GTDB): domain Bacteria; phylum Bacteroidota; class Bacteroidia; order Chitinophagales; family Chitinophagaceae; genus JAZKFT01. The sequence continues at coordinate 1,276 of CAXTDG010000119.1, read as the reverse complement.
TTTTTTAAGGAAATACGGCTGCTGTTGTTGGTTTCAATGTTTTCAGATCCATTCTCAATGCACCATTCGTCATAGTCGATAGCCTCTACGGATGCGGCTCCCATTTTTTCGGCCAAAATAGCCAGAATACCGGTTCCTGTGCCAAAGTCGGTTACTGTTTTTCCTGTAAAATCGATTGCCTGCATAGCTTGCAGCATCATATAGGTAGTGGCGTGGTGGCCGGTACCAAAACTCATTTTAGGTGTAATTACAATTTCGTGTTCAACACCAGCAACTGGCTTGTGAAAGGAAGCTCGTATAGCACAAAACTGGTCTACCACAATAGGTTCAAAGCTTTGCTCCCATTGTTCATTCCAGTTCTGCTCGTTTATTATCTGCCGGGTAAATTGCAAATCATTTTTTTGTAAGAACATTTCTACAGCAACTTGATCCAGCTGATTCAGTTCTCCAGTGGCAGTTAGCTGAGTTTCCTGTTGCTCAAAGCCATCGAACCCCATATCAGCCAGCATAGCAATCCAGATTTCCTGCTTTTCTGTTATGGGTTCTTCTACGGTATAACTGAGGTATTGCTTAGAATTCATACAATGTAAAAAGCCACAAACGTATTGTTCGTGGCTTTATAAAATTGAAATTAAAGATTAATAGTTGCCATTTGGATCCTGACTGTTCTCAGGGTTTCCACCAGTTTCGGTACGAGGACCGTTGTAGCGGTTGCCGCTAGCCTGATCGCCGTTGCCCTTTCCACCTTCTCCGTTTCCGCCTTGTGGGCGGTCGAAGCGACGTTCGCCACGTTGTTCGGGTCGACCGCCGTCTCTGCGGAAACCACCCCGATCGCCACCGCCTTGCGGACGGTCGAAGCGGCGTTCGCCACGGTCACCGCCTCTATCACCACCTTGTGGTTGGTCAGGCATACCTTCTGGCTTAGGCAATAAGGCTTTACGACTCAGCTTAAACTTACCCGTCTTTTGATCCAGACCAATCAGTTTTATTTTCACCTGATCACCTTCGTTCAATACGCCATCCAGCGTTTCCAGGCGTTTCCAGCTTACTTCGCTAATGTGCATCAGCCCTTGTTTGCCTGGCATAAATTCTACAAATGCACCAAACGGCATAATGGATTTCACGGTGCCTTCGTACACCTCTCCTACTTCCGGCATAGCTACAATGTTCTTAATCATGCCTAAAGCCTTATCAACGGCTTCTTTATTTACACCGAAAATGGATACTTCGCCACGTTCGTTCTTTTCTTCAATGTTGATGGTAGTACCAGTAACCT
>CAXTDG010000118.1:0-9941 GCA_964242675.1 uncultured Chitinophagaceae bacterium | reverse complement strand
GGCGATTCGCCTGCGGCCGGGTTGCTAATGAGCATAGGAGTAAGCGGTAGTGCCTGATTGTAATAACCAGAGATATTGATGATGCCGCCACCTAGTTTCAGTTTGATTTTGCCACCCGCAAGCGGATTAAACCCACTGCCCTGGCTGTAGCTGCTATCCACTTCTACTCCAAGGCTTACATCAGGTATATTCCATTTTTTTCGCATCAGGTCGAAAAAAGGATCGAGTTCAAATTCGGTTTCGAAGGTGTAAGGGGCAGCGGGGGCAGCGGGAAATTTATATTTGAAAGAAGAAGGAGCATAGTAATCATGATAAGGTAGCAACTGTAGTGGCAGCGCCAGGTTTTTATCGCTGAGAAATTGAACTGTACTGCTTCTAAAATCTGGGTCGAGAGCAAGGGCACTACCTAAAATACCAGCGCTCATTAACCCAAAAGAAACCAGCCCTGCTTTAAGTTCGGTGGGTTGATTGTCCCACAGTTTTAACTTCAGTTGTTCGGTTTGTTTTTTCTTCCAGTCTTCAAAACCGGGTTGGTCGCCGAGTTGCTCCGCTACTATACCTGCACCTTCGCTTAGTACCTTGCTGGTAGTATCTGTAGCGGGTAGAGGTGGTGTCGGTGTTTCCTGTCGTTGGATGGGTTGTGGTGCCGGGCTAAGCTGGATGGCAGCTGCTTCTTCCTGCTGCACGGGTTGTTTTTTATCTTCTTTTTTATTGACCCACCTGCGCTGAACGGGAACAGTAGCAGGTTTGAAAAATGTATTCTGGCTGGCACTGTTGTCCTTCATCCGCATTACCTTTTCTGCTACTGCGTCTGCTTCCTGCTCATATTCGTCGCCGGGCTGGTTGATGGTAAGCTTGGGCTGAATGACAGGATCGAAAAACAAAGCCGATTCTTTTTTCGTAACCTGGTCAGCAGCTTTTGTGGCAGCAGATTTAATGGCGGGGCTGAACATAAATTTTATTTACCTACAGGTTAAAAACAACTTCCATTTTGCTACAGCCTTTTAATAAAATTGTATTTGCTTTCTACTTCTCTAACAGTAGAATATCTTTGAAATAGCTATGGCAATCTTTGAAAACCGGGAACTTGCAATTGGCTTTTGCAACCAGCGCCACTAAAGTAGTTTTCTATTTTTCGGAATGCAATACCTTACAGAATAATAGTGGGTAAGCTACTGTACGACAGATAGTGGAATGTGACCATCATTCTTTAGACCAAGAGAATGCAAACTGTGCACAGCCGGTAATGGCGTAATGAAGAAGTAATTGTAGAAACAATAAAGTAAAAAACCGGAGTTTAACGAACCAACACAATCATTTAGGAGTCAATTTTGTTATCAGGCAAACACTTATTGGACATCAGGAAAACATGGCTCAACTAATAGATAAATACGGACGAACACTCGATTACCTGCGGCTATCAGTAACTGATCGCTGCAACTTTCGCTGCTACTATTGTATGCCGGAGGAAGGCGTAAACTTTGCTGCCCGCAAAGACCTGCTCACTTTCGAAGAGATGCATACGCTGTGCGAAGTATTTTGCCATCTGGGCGTTTCTAAAATCCGCATTACCGGCGGCGAACCGTTTGTACGCAATGGCATCATGCCTTTTTTACAAAAGCTAAGCGTAGTGCCAGGTCTGGATGAAATCACCATCACCACCAATGGCACTTTACTACAAAAGCAATTGCCTGCGTTGAAGGCAATGGGTATTCGCAAAGTGAACCTAAGCCTAGATTCGCTTGATCGGGCCCGGTTCTTCGGCATCACCCGGCGGGATAGTTTTGAAGAAGTATATGCTGGTATTTTTGCCCTGCTGGATGCTGGTTTTGAAGTAAAACTGAACTGTGTATTGGCGGCCAATAAAAACACACAGGACATTATTCCATTTATTGAACTGACCCGTACCCATCCGCTGTCTGTTCGTTTTTTGGAAGAAATGCCTTTCAATGGCAGTAGCAGTTTTGATGAAGGCAACTGGAGCTACCAGGATGTAATGAACCATATCAGGACACAGTATCCACAGATACAGGAATTGCCCAACGGACCTAACTCTACTTCTATTAATTACCACGTACCGGGCTACCAGGGTAGCTTTGGGGTTATTCCATCGTTCAGCCGTACGTTTTGCGGTACTTGTAATCGTATCCGGCTTTCCGCTACCGGCGAACTGCGTACTTGTTTATATGGCGCCCCGGCTGCTAATCTGCGGGATGTAATTCGGCAAGGTGCTACGCTCTATGAACTGGAAAAAGTAATTACGGATGCTGTAGCAGCCCGCTACCTCAACGGTTACGAAGCTGAGGCGGCTAACCAAAAAACCGTACATGATAGTATGTCGATGCTGGGTGGGTAAAGCACACCCAAAAATTCATGCTGAAAGCATCTGACCCACACCTACCATTTCATCAATTGACTCCATTATATAAGTTTGAGTCAGGCCCTTCCAGGGTGAAATACATGAGTGTGCATACAAATAGATACAACCGTCAACTCATTCTTCCTAAATTTGGTGCCGAAGCCCAGCAAAAATTACAACAAGCAAAAGTGCTGGTGATAGGTGCCGGGGGCTTAGGTGTTCCAGTGCTGCAATACCTAGCAGGCATGGGCGTAGGTACTCTTGGTATTATGGATGGCGATGCCGTTCACCTCACCAATCTGCACCGGCAGGTATTGTATACCGAAGCCGATATTCATTTGCCGAAGGCGCAGGCAGCAGCCCAAAAACTGACCGCCCTCAACAGCAGTATTTTCATACAAACTTTTCCGCAGCACCTTTCGGTTGATAATGCACTAGCTACCATTGCACCATTCGATTTGGTGATAGATGCCACTGATAATTTTCCGGCCCGCTACCTCATTAATGATGCCTGCGTTATCCTTAAAAGGCCTTTTGTATATGGAGCAGTGCACCAGTACGAAGGGCAGATCAGCGTTTTTAATTTTGAGAGCGGCCCTACCTACCGCTGTCTTTTCCCCAATATGCCTTCGGCCAGCGAAATACCCGACTGCAATACCGGCGGTGTACTAGGCGTAGCACCCTGAATAGTAGGTTGCTACATGGCACTGGAAGCCGTAAAAGTTTTAACCGGTATTGGCGAAACCCTTGCCGGCAAACTGCTTAAACTGGATTTTTTGAACACCACCCAATACATTATGAATCTGCGAACCAATCCGCAGAACCAGCAGATCACGGAGCTACAGGAAAGCTACGACAATGCTGTTTGTACAACTATGCCTGTGCTATCGGCTACTGACTTAAATGACTGGCTGGAAGAGGGAAAAACTTTCACCCTGCTAGATTTAAGAGACGAAGATGATTTTGAGGAAGAACATATTGAGGGAGCAAAGTTTTTTACCACTCGTTCGCTGGAGCAGCAGTCAGCTACTATTCCGCAAACGGGGCCGGTCGTTACTATTTGCTACCGGGGCCACCGCAGCCTGCAGGCCGCACAATACCTAAAAGAAAAATACCCAACTTTACCCCTGTACCATATGGCCACCGGCATGGATGGCTGGCGGGCCGAATGGGGGCAAAAACACCTTGTGCATGAATGATCCTTCTACCTTATTGCTGATTGCTACCGGCTTTTTTTTCATAGCTGCTATTTATTCGTCAGTGGGTTTTGGCGGCGGCAGTAGCTACCTGGCCTTGCTGGCCCTTACAATTACCGATATTAACCTTATCAAAACCACCGGGCTGCTTTGTAATCTCGTTGTGGTTTCTACCGGCACATACCTATACATACGGCAGGGCTATTTCAACTGGAAGAAATTTTTACCCATCACGTTGTGCAGCATACCGGCAGCTTTTTTGGGTGCCAGGGTTCACCTTACGCCAAAATCGTTTTTTATTAGCCTGGGCTGTGTGCTGGTATTATCCGGGGCCATGCTGCTAGTGCAAATGTTGCTAAAACCAGCAGCGGCCAACGAAAAAGGACGGGAACTAAGCTGGCCTGCGAATATTGGTTTAGGAGCAGGAACCGGATTTTTGTCGGGCTTGGTGGGCATTGGCGGCGGCATTTTACTATCGCCCATCCTCAACCTGATGAAATGGGATACTGCCAAACGCATAGCTGCGCTGGCTTCTTTTTTTATTCTGGTCAATTCGATAGCGGGGTTGCTGGGCCAGGCCTCGGCTGGCAAGTTTGTGCTGGATACAAAGCTGGTACCCATATTACTGCTAGCCGTTTTTCTGGGTGGGCAACTAGGCACCCGTGTCAGCCTGAAACTCATTAAACCGGCTGCCGTTAGGGGACTTACGGGTATACTGGTGATGTACATTGGCCTGAAGCTGGTGCTAAAGTATACCGTGCAGGTAGATATTTAAACCACACCCATTTGTATTTTATGCTGAAAGCATCTGACCCACACTTCTAAAATACAATTAAGTTAGCTTAATTAAAAGGGTTTGAGACAGATCCCTTCAGGATAAAATACAACGGGTGTGATTATATGATCTCTATACAACAAGCCTATCAACTCATCCTCGACAATAAGAAAGACTTTGGAGTTGAAACCGTTTCCTTATTGCAATCCATTGGTAGAATACTGGCACAACCGGTTTTGGCCGATGCAGATTTTCCGGCATTCAACCGGGTAACGATGGATGGTATTGCTATTGATTCAAAAGCCTTTGAAACGGGCCGACGCTCATTTGTAATAGAGCAGATGCAATCCGCCGGGCAACCACAAACTATGCTGCAAAACGAAGGCGGCTGTATTGAAATAATGACCGGGGCAGTATTGCCTACAGGAACTGATGCCGTTGTGCAGTACGAACAATGCGAAATAAAAGACGGCTTAGCGGTAGTGAAGGCAACGGCTGTACAGCCACTCCAGAATATCCACCTGCAAGGCTCAGATAGTAAAAAGGGCGATGAATTGCTGGCGGCAGGCATTAAAATAACACCGGCTGTCATCGGTATTTTAGCCTCGGTTGGTATGGAGCAAGTGCCGGTAAAAAAGCTGCCCCGTATTGCTATTTGCAGTACCGGCGACGAACTGGTGCCCATTACTGAAATACCGCAGCCGCACCAGGTTCGCCGAAGCAATGTGTACACCTTAGCCGCTGCTTTGCTACAACAAGGCATCACTGCATCCCTGCATCATTTACCCGATGACCCGGAACAAATGAAGCAACAGCTACTGCCTATTATTGAGCAACATGATGCTGTTCTTTTTTCCGGGGCTGTTTCTGCCGGCAAAAAAGATTTTTTACCAACGGTATTGCAGCAGTTGGGCATGCAAACCATTTTTCATAAAGTAGCTCAGAAGCCCGGCAAGCCTTTGCTGTTTGGCGCATTTGAAAATGGCCCGGTGATATTTGGCTTCCCCGGCAACCCGGTAAGTACGTTGGTTTGCTACCATGTTTTTTTCAGGAAATGGCTGGCGGCATCATTGGGTTGGCAGCAACCCACCCAAATGGCTAAGTTGGCAGAAGATTTTACTTTTCAGCCAGCGCTCAGCTTTCATCTTCCAGTAGAAATCAGTAACGAAGGCGAAACGCTTTGGGCCATCCCCGGCTTTGGCACTAATAGTGGGGATGCTGTAATGCTATCAAAAGCAGCAGGCATCATTACGCTGCCGGCAGCGCAAACAACATTTAAAAAAGGTGAAGTATTTGAGATGGTGCTGTTTTAACAGGTTAAGGCAATACTTTTCTTTAGTAAAAACAAGTTTAAGCACTGCGCTATTCTACAACCCTGATTGGCTTGCTTTTAATGCTATTTCTTTTCAACAGGTATTCTAGGTAGAGTACAATCATAATTCCGCAGGTATAGGCAGCCATGTCCGTCCACTCGAAAGAAGTGCCGATAATGGTTCTAGCTAAGAAGGAGCGTTGAAGATGGAGCTTGTTTACGATATTGAGGTACTGTAGCGCCTCTACAAAGTAGGCAAATAGTAAGGCTGCTATGGCCGTTGGCAAAACAGGAGTATTGAGAAATGATTTTACAAAACAGTAAATGAGGATCACTACTAAAACATCTCCGATGTAGGGGCGAACAATGCGATCATGTACAAACCGGGCAATCAGTACTTCAACGATAAATAGTGTTACCGTCAAAATGAAATAGGTTTTATTAAATTTTAGTAAGGGGGACATGGGTAGTTGTACCTGTTTTCTTTTACTAAATTCTTCTAAACATCTTGTGCCACCGGAAAAACAATACTTACCTGTGTACCCTGCTCCTCAATAGACTGTACCTCAATAGTTGCTTTGTGCTGACGCAAGATGGTGGCCGTGAGTGGCAGGCCAATACCATGGCCTTTGTAATTAGCAGTATTAGATGCCCGAAAGAAAGGGCTGAAAATATGCGGCAGGTCTTTAGCCGGGATGCCAATCCCTTTATCCACCACCACAAGCTGTATAGCATCAGGCGGAAAGGAAAGCCATACTTCTACTGGCTGGTTGCCAGAGTACTTGCAGCCGTTCATTACAATATTGCTTAGTGCCTGTAGCAGCATTTGCCGGTTGCCATGTAGTTGCAGGTGCGCTATATCGTCCGGCATATTTTCGATGTGTATGTGCAGGCGGCAGGTGGATTCTATGCGTTCTACTGCTGCTTTTACCTCCATCAATAGTTCATCGGCTTGTATTACTTCATTGTCGTATCGCTGCTTGCCAAAGCTGCTTTGTGCCAGGCTTAGCAGGCCGGTGGTAAGCTGGCGCAGCCGTTCGGCCTCCTGTAGTATTATCGTTATGGCCTCCTGGTATTCCTCCGGCGACCGTTTTTTTATCAATGCCAGTTCGGCCTCGCCAATTACGGTAGTTAGCGGTGTGCTTAACTCATGCGATGCATGGCTCACAAAATTATTCTGCGTTTCAAAAGCTGTCTCCAGGCGGTCGAGCATGTTGTTTACGGTACGGGCCAGTTCGCTTATTTCATCTTTGCCCTTGCCTTCCTGCAGGCGCAGGTGCAGGTTTTGTGCAGTTATGTTTTTTGTTTTGGCTACAATGCGGCGTACGGGTTCAAAAGTTTTGCGGGAAAACAAAAGCCCTATTGTAAACACAATGCCCATACCAGCGATGAGGCTTATGAGGAAAGTTGTTCGTAGGTTACGCAATGCTTCTATACCATACTCATTTTCAGCAGAGGCAATCACTATAAAATTTCCTTGGTTATCGGGGTAGTAAATACCAGCGTAACTGGTAGGAAAGCGGTCGTAAAAAGCATGACCTTCTCTTAGCACTGCTTGGTAAAAAGACTGAGGAAGTTGTAGCGGCGTTCCACTTTCATTTATCGGTTTTAGCGAATCGGTTTTGATGATGTATTCCTGCTGCTTGGTAAGCACCTGCAGGTGTTGCTGTCGTATTTCATTAAAAGCAACCACATTGGTTTCATCCTTTTCCAGATTCACTTTGGCTGCCATTACGGCCCGTAGTTCCAGTCGCTTTTTAAAATCCTGGTAAGTAAAACGGGTAGCAAAAAAATATACCAGCACCGTCAGCAAAAACATTAAACTGGCGGTGATCCCAGTAAAAAGCAGCGCAGTTTTGGTTTGAATTTTCAAGCTGAAAGCAGTTTAGGGTTTAATGTCTAAGGTTTAAAGTTTGCGTTTTGAACTTCAAACCTCAATTTCCGAAAGTGCGGAAACTTTTCACTTATGAAATTGATAGTAATTAGCAGTGACAAATACTGTTTTAAAAATCAGCAGTCAGAACTTTAAATCTTAAACACTAAACTTTAAACGGCTGTTCAACTAAGCCGTTTCCTTCATTACGTAGCCCATGCCTACCATGGTATGGATAAGTTTAGGTTCAAAATCCTTGTCAATTTTTTTCCGCAGGTAGTTTACATACACGTCTACTACATTGGTGCCCATGTTGAAGTCGATACCCCACACATGTTCCAGCATTTCGAGGCGGCTAACCACCCGTTTTTTATTGCGTAGCAAAAATTCCAGCAAGCGAAACTCGGTGGCTGTTAGCTGTATGGACTGCCCGTTGCGGATGACGGTTTTAGCTGATAAATCCATTTCCAGATCGCTGATTTGTAGCAGATCGGGGGCATCAGGGGCCAGGTGGCTGCGGCGAATAAGCGTACGGATACGGGCCTCCAGTTCGGCAAACTTGAAGGGTTTCACGAGGTAATCATCTGCACCGCTATCCAGGCCGGTTACAATATTCTCGGTAGTACCTAGGGCCGTGAGCATAATGATGGGCGTATTCTTTTTTTGTATCCGCATCTGTCGACACAGTTCTACGCCATTCATGCCGGGCAGCATGATGTCGAGCAGGATTAGTTCGAAATCATTGTTCATGGCAAGGTCCAGCCCGGTGGGGCCATCCATAGCTACTGAAACTTCGTAACCGCTTTCGGTAAGGCCCCGCCGTACAAACGATGCAACGCCTGCTTCATCCTCTACTAGTAAGATTTTGGTCATAAGAAAAGGCAAGGTAAGCGTCTGGATAAAAGAAATGTTTTGCAGACCTGTTAAGGTAGGCCGCAAACGGCTATTTCTAATCTCATTTTAATAGGGGTGGGTTGTTATGCCTTTCTATAATCAAAAATGAGTTAGCTATTTACAGCGTGAGTAAACCTATAAGGTCTTTTTAGGGCTTTGATTACTAAGAAATCTAAAACAGACCTTATAGGTTTATGAGATGACTGATGCACAGAGGAGCGCCAGGGATAGGAGGCAGTAGCCCACAGGCGGCGGATGAAAATAGAAGAAACGAAACGTTGTAACCACGCCGCCGAGGACTTGGAACGGATAGCCCGGCCCTTTACGCCAAGAACGTTTGTTCAAATCATTTAGCAGATGCAGGCGCAATGGGAGGCGCCCAAATAGTTCGGCTTTGCAGCTGTTCTATGGTCTGACCTACGGCGCTGACCTATTTGCTACCTACTGTAGCGAAGTGATGATTTTAGAAATCTCAGTATGGTGGCGGGTATTGCCACGTCCGTTGTGGCGGGTTTCCATATACTGGCGGGCCGCTTTTATAAAATGTACAAATAGCGGGGCCGGGTTTTCTACCGTACTTTTCAGCTCCGGGTGAAACTGTACCCCAATGAAATAAGGGTGGTTAGGCAGTTCAACAATTTCGACAAGGTTGGTTTCTATATTGCGGCCGCTGAGCACCATACCAGCTTCCCGGTACTGCTGCTCGTAGCGGTTGTTGAATTCCCAACGGTGGCGGTGGCGCTCGTTGATGTCGGCTTGCCCATAAATCTGGTGTGCCAGCGTACCTTCCTCAATATGGCAGGGGAAAGAACCCAGCCGCATAGTGCCGCCCATCTGGTGTACCTGCTTTTGCTCTTCCATCATATCCACCACCGGGTTAGTGGTGTTCTTGTCCATCTCGGTGCTATGGGCATCGGTAAGGCCCAGTACATGGCGGCCATATTCAATGACAGCCATCTGCATACCGAGGCAAATACCGAAGAACGGCAGGCCAGTCTCACGGGCAAATTTGATGGCGGTGATTTTGCCTTCAATGCCCCGCAGGCCAAAACCTGGTGCCACCAGCAAGCCATCGAGGTTGCCAAGTTTTTCTTCTACATTTTCGTCGGTAATAAATTCGCTGTGAATGTTTACCACGTTCACTTTGCACTCATTTACCGCACCAGCATGTATAAACGATTCGAGGATGGATTTATAAGCATCCTGTAGTTCGATGTATTTACCAATGAGGCCGATAGTAATGCGGGCCTTGGGGTATGTTATTTTGTTGAGGAACTGTTTCCATTTATCCAGATCTGGCTCCTGGCGGCTGGTGAGCTGCAGGTGCTTCATACAAATGATATCCAGCTTTTCCCGCATCATTAGCAGCGGGACTTCGTAAATGGTGGGAGCATCCATAGCCTCAATTACGGCCTCTGTTTTTACATTACAAAACTGGGCAATTTTCCGGCGAATCTCGGCGCTGATAGGCTCTTCGGTACGGCACACAATCACATCGGGCTGTACGCCTTCCTGGCTCAGCATTTTTACAC